>NZ_JBANSO010000039.1:0-31515 GCF_037070225.1 Vreelandella indica | reverse complement strand
CGACCATAGCACGCGTGAACCACCTGATCCCTTGCCGAACTCAGCAGTGAAACCGCTTAGCGCCGATGGTAGTGTGGGGTCTCCCCATGCGAGAGTAGGTCATCGTCAGGCACCTATACCAAAAAACCCTCAGGGCTAACGCCTTGGGGGTTTTTTTTATGGCAAAATGCACTCCTCAAGGAGGATTGCCCATGACTCAGATGCGCTGGGAACAGCTACTTTCCCCACGTCGTCTTCACGACCAACGCTCAACAAGTACTCGTGAAATCGGTCGTAGCCCGTTTCATAAAGACCATGACCGGATTGTTTTTTCAGGCTCGTTCAGGCGTCTTGGCCGTAAGACACAGGTGCATCCACTGACAGAAAACGATCATATTCATACTCGCCTAACTCACTCGCTAGAAGTCGGCTGTGTTGGTCGTTCTCTGGGTATGATTGTCGGAGAGTTACTGCGTGATCGCTTGCCAGAATGGATAACGCCCGCTGATCTTGGGGTCATTGTGCAGACAGCGTGCCTGGGGCATGACATTGGGAATCCCCCTTTTGGTCATGCCGGTGAGTATGCCATTCGCGATTGGTTTCAGCGTGCTCAAAGCAGTGGGCTATTAGAAGGCCTTTCAGACGCAGAGCGCGAGGATCTGTTGACCTATGAAGGCAATGCTCAGGGCTTTCGAGTGATTACTCAGATCGAATATAACCAGTTTAATGGTGGTATGCGGCTGTCAGCAGCCACCCTGGGTGCGCTACTTAAATACCCTTGGACGGTTCGATACAGCGGTCGCGCGGGCAAATTCGGCGCTTACCAGTCAGAGCAAGCGCTGCTCAAAGAAGTGGCTGAAGCGGTAGGTTTGTTGCCGCAAGGCGAGCAGCGCTGGTGCCGCCACCCGTTGGCTTGGCTTGTCGAAGCCGCCGATGATATTTGTTACGCCCTGTTAGACCTGGAAGATGGTTTAGAAATGGGTATTCTGCGCTATGAAGAAGTCGTCGAAATACTGCGTCAAATTGCCGGAGAGTTCCCGCCTGAATATGCCGATATGCAAGCCCGTAATGTCTCCCAGCGGCGGCGTATCGCGTTACTCCGTGGTGCTGCTATGGAACGTGCCGTCAATGATGTCGGCGCGGTGTTTGTACAGCATGAGCAGGCCCTGCTAAGCGGCACCCTCAGTGATGACCTATTAGAGCTGTGTCACCCCGACCTTGGATGGGGTGTTCAGGCGGCGAAGCAGCTTGCCCGAGAGCGTATTTTCCAAAACGAGCGTAAAGCGAAATTAGAGATTGGTGCCTATACGACGCTAGGTATTCTCTTGGAAGCTTTTATTGGTGCTGCCCACGAGCTACATCACACCGGGCATTCATCGTTTAAACATCAGCGTGTGTTGGCCCTGATTGGCGAAAACACGCCGCTGCCTTCTTGGCCGCTTTATGATAGCTACCGCCGAATGCTGGACTTTATCGGTGGGATGACGGACCACTATGCAGTCGATCTTGCCCAAGAGATGGGCGGGCGGTTACGCGGCGACTAAGCCGCACATTATACGGACGGCTGGCGGAGATGTTTGAGTTCCATCAGCCGTGCCCGCTCCAGCAAGATATGGATAACTTTATCGTGAATGGCATCGCTCATCTGTCCCGGCGTGATCTCGGTGAGCTGTTGGGCAAGTTGCTCGCCACTCACCACCAAGATATCCGGCGAGGCCTCGCTGGTATCAATCTCCCAGCCGGGCAGCACTAATACTCCTTTAACCGGTACCGGCATACCGCAGCGGCGCTCTAACCATTGACTGAGCCAGCTAACGCCTTGGCGCGTTTTATGCAGTGGCCGGCGCTCTTGCCAATGTGGAAAGCGTAGCCGCTCACGCTCTACCGCCACTGTGTTGAGTTCGTTGCCATCAGTACCAATAGCGAGCGTTCTTGCCCTTGTTTCCACCACAAAAACACCGTGAGGAGTTACCACCACGTGATCAATCGTGAAGCTATCGGTGGGGACATCATGAAATACGTAGTAGGGGTGGGCCTCAGGGCGGACTAAACGCTCAAGCTCTTGGCCAACGGCAAGCTCGCAAGCGAGGCCTAATTTTAGTCGCCGAATACGTTGATAATCACGCACCAGCAGCAGTGAAAACGTCAGTACTAGCAGCGTGCTGAGTAGCCCATATAAAGCCCATTCGACCCAATCTTGTTGGTCCACAAAAAGCATGCGGCCCATGCCATACACCAGAGGGGCTAAGCTAATGATGGGGCCTAACGCCCCGTTTAGAAATAGGCTGGAAAAAGCTTGGTCAAGGCGATGGCGCAGCGCCTGGCCCGGTTCATGAAGGGGAGCCTTGAAGGGCGAATGGACGCGCGCATCGTGTAGGTTGCGCAGCGCCAGGACAATACTGGCCATTGCCGCCATGGGGAATAAAAAAATGAGGGGTAGCAAGTATTCCAGCCAAGCCATTGCAGTGCCTTGCCCTATAGCGACTTACTTAACGGTAAGTCTTGGTGGTGTAGAGGCTTTAACCCCCTGCGAGTTTAACCTGATAGCCGAGTGCACTGAGCTCCTGGCGCAGAACATCACGATGGTCGCCTTGTATTTCAATAATACCGTCTTTAACGGCTCCGCCCGTCCCGCAACGTTTTTTAAGCGTTTTTGCTAACGTTTTAAGTTCTTCACCAGACAAAGGGATGCCGCTAACCGTGGTAACCCCTTTGCCTTTACGGCCGCTGGTTTCGCGTCGAATGCGCACTATGCCATCTAGCTCGGCTAAGCGCTGTTGTTCGCTTACATCATCACAGTGACAGGCTTCAAGTGCTTCCCGACAGGTGGGGCAGGTTTTACCATGTTCGGTGGAGTAAACCAGCCCACCCAATTGGTCACGTAAAGAGGTCATTATTATCCTCCGATAGAGTGTTGGGGCACGGGGGTCTGCCAATATTCACGCGTGAGACGCTCCACTACGGCGGGTAACTGATACATATTGCTGATCATAATGGCATTTTCAGGCGTTTCTTCGGCATCCGGGAAACGATTTAAATGAATCACCGTCATCCCCGCTTGCAGTGCTGCGCGAACACCGACTAAGGCATCGTCTATTGCGATACAGTCACGCGCTGCATAGCCCATGATACTGGCTGCGTGTAAATGTAAACAGGGTTCAGGCTTCCAGCAATTGGCGGTATAGCCACTGAAAAAGCGGTTTCCAAAATAATGGCTAAGTTCTGTGGCTTCTAGCGCCGTAAGAATTTTACTTTCAGGCCCATTAGAGACAACCGCACTCGGATAAGAACTCAGTATATCCAGCGCTTCACGGGCACCTGGTATGGTCGTCAACTCCTGGGCAAGCCGAGTCGCTAGATTGGCTCGCATAGTGATTTCCATGCGCTCAAGCCGATCAGGATCAACATCACCATAGCGCTGTTGAAGTTCAGCAACGATACGCCGAAAGCGCGCTCCACGAAATTCACCGAGGTAATCGGTAGTAGCAAACGGCAGCCCAACTGAATTAAGCCCGGTGGCCATCTCTTCGGCTAGTAGCGGTTCGCTATCGACAAGTGTGCCATCACAGTCAAACAGCAAAAGTGGGAGCGGCATTACGGTTCCTTGCAGCGACTTTAGCGCTGCCAGTGTTAGTTGAAGCCATCTATACTGCTATTGAACGGGATTTTACGCCATTTGTGAACACTGTTTTGTTATTTTTTGCTTGCCTGAACGCGACTCTTGAGACAGCTTAAACGGCTACGCTCATTTTGGTGGCTGCTGTTGTCTGTCATCTAGCTTCAGAACACGCTGTCGCGCTAGCGTTGGAAACGGCCAAGCTGCGCTGAAGAGATAGTAGGGATACACTATTCTGTCATAACCAAAACATGGAGAACGTCCGATGCGATTCACCCCTTGGATCCTACCCTTAGCCCTCAGCGCTGCTTTGCTAACGACGACTGGCTATGTGTTTGCTGATAATCATGAAACGGAAGGCGAACAGCACGAGCCTCTTAATGATGAAGCGCTTGAAAAGGAATACGGTATTAAAGCCGGATCGGTAAAACGTGACGACGTGGCGTCATCTAGCGATGCCGAGGATACTAATGAGCAGACCCGTGTGCGTGAAGAAGAAGAAGAGGAAGAGAAGAACGAAGAAGTAGCCACCAGCGCAGGCGAGGATGACGTAGAGTTAGAGACTGGCAAGAGTGAAGAGCGAAACCCAGAGGCTGGCACAGGCGGTACTGGCAGTCCGGATGATGCTATTCATAGCAGCGAAGAAGAAAATAGCGAAGATGACGATGGAGACACTGACGATAACGAGTAACGTCAGTGCCTGAAACATTATTTAGCTAGACGGCGTGAGTTAGCACTGCTGCGCTGATGATAAGGCTTCATTGTGAGCTGGCTGGTGACCCACCAAGGGGCTAGCTGGCCATTCATAGAGTTAAACAATGCTTTCTGCATTTCGAGGCCAGCTTCCATGCTGGCCTCGAGCTTTTCGGTGACCATTTTTTGATTTTCTTTCATCATTTTAGGACTGAAGAAAGGCTGTGTTTGCCATAAGTGATTGCGCATAGTGATGGTCGACAGAGAAGTGGACCATAGTTCAAACGCCATTAGGCCCGCCTTCCAAACATCGAACATCGCTAACGGAGTGGTGGGCATCAGTGGCGCCATTGTGGAGCTTTTCATGAGTATTAGCCTCTCTATTTGAACACGAAACCTCGTGGACTCATCACCAGTGTTAGCGTATCAATGCTGCAATGCAATATGTATTTCGTCGAGCATAACGTGGGATAGGTAAAAAAAGACGACCGTTTGGTCGTCTTTATAGTAAACAATGGAAGTAACAGGTTTACTTGATCTTAGGAGCCAGTTCACCGCGCTCATAGCGCAGGGACATCTCTTCTAAACTGATCGGTTTAATTTTGCTAGCGTTACCTGCTGTGCCAAAGGCTTCATAGCGAGCAATACACAGATCGCGCATCGCGGTGACGGTTTCTTTGAGGAATTTACGTGGGTCGAATTCGGCAGGATTTTGAGCCATAAAACGACGCACAGCCCCTGTAGACGCCAAGCGAAGATCGGTATCGATATTCACCTTGCGTACGCCGTGCTTAATCCCTTCAACGATCTCTTCCACCGGAACGCCGTATGTTTCTGGAATCTGGCCGCCATACTGGTTAATCACTTCCAGCCACTCCTGCGGCACGGATGAAGAGCCGTGCATGACGAGGTGGGTGTCTGGAATCCGCGCATGGATCTCTTTGATGCGCTGGATAGAGAGCGTATCCCCGGTGGGTGGCTTGGTGAACTTATAAGCGCCGTGGCTGGTGCCAATGGCAATGGCCAAGGCGTCTACGTGCGTCGCTTTGACGAATTCGGCCGCTTCTTCAGGGTCGGTCAGCAGCTGTTCCATATCCAGCTTGCCTTCAGCACCAATGCCGTCTTCTTCACCGGCCATGCCTGTTTCCAGACTGCCCAGGCAGCCCAGCTCGCCTTCAACAGACACACCGCAGGCGTGGGCCATTTCGACGGCACGACGAGTAACGTTAACGTTGTAGTCGTAATCGGTGGGTGTTTTGCCGTCTTCGCCCAGTGAGCCATCCATCATTACCGAGGAGAAGCCAAGCTGGATAGAGCGCTGGCAAATCGCAGGGCTAGTACCGTGATCCTGATGCATGACCACCGGGATATGGGGGAACTCTTCTACCGCCGCTAAAATCAGGTGGCGTAGAAACGGAGCTCCCGCATATTTACGAGCGCCAGCAGAGGCTTGCACGATTACCGGTGAATCGGTGGCATCAGCAGCTTCCATAATGGCGCGCATCTGCTCAAGATTATTAACGTTAAATGCTGGGATGCCGTAGCCATATTCGGCGGCATGGTCGAGCATTTGGCGCATGCTGATCAGAGCCATTCAATCACCTTATCTAAGTTTTAAAAAAAGCATGTTGTCACAATGGGGCTAGTAACACCGCGGCTTTATTGCTCGGGTGGTTTAAGTCGCCCCATATTAACCGCGTTTGGCGGCAGCTTCGAGCGCTGCTACGGCGGGCAACTGCTTGCCTTCGACATACTCAAGGAAAGCACCGCCGCCGGTGGAGATATAGGAAACACGATCAGCAATAGCATATTTATCAATGGCCGCTAACGTATCACCACCGCCCGCAATCGAGAAACCTGCGCTATCAGCGATAGCCTGGGCGATAACCTGGGTGCCTTTGCCGAACTGATCGATTTCAAATACCCCGACGGGGCCATTCCACAAAATGGTGCCAGCATCTTTAAGCATACTAGCTAAGTGAGCGGCGGTATCGGGGCCAATATCTAAAATCATCTCGTTGTCAGCCACTTGATCGACCGGTTTGACGATGGCCTCTGCCGATTCGGAAAACTCAGTGGCCACCACGACATCGGTGGGTAACGGAATCGACACCTTCTCCATCAGGGCTTTTGCCTGGCCAATCAAATCGGCTTCATGAAGTGATTTGCCGACATTATAGCCCGCAGCGGCAATAAAGGTGTTGGCGATGCCGCCGCCCACGATCAGCTGGTCGCATTTGTCGGCCAGCGCGGTAAGCACGTCCAGTTTGGTAGAGACTTTTGAGCCACCCACAATCGCCGCCATGGGGCGTGCCGGATTCGCCAGGGCTTTCTCTAAGGCATCCAATTCTTGGGCAAGCAGTGGACCTGCGCAGGCGCTGGGGGCAAAGCGCGCCACACCATGGGTAGAGGCTTGCGCTCGGTGGGCGGTGCCGAAGGCATCCATGACAAAGATATCGCACAGCGCGGCGTACTGCTGCGCCAGCTGTTCATCATCTTTTTTCTCGCCGCTATTGAAACGCACGTTCTCTAGTAGAACGACATCGCCGTTGGTGATTTCTAACGTCTCACCAAGATACGCTTTGATTAGCGGCACGGGGCGACCTAACAGCTCCCCCAAATGCTCAGCCACCGGCGCGAGTGAGAATTCTTCGGCGGGCTCGCCTTCAGTAGGGCGACCTAAATGGCTCATGAGCATCACTTTTGCCCCCGCTTTCGCCGCTGCTTGAATGGTTGGCAGGGCGGCTCGCAGGCGGGCGTCACTGGTGACGCGGCCATGTTTGATGGGCACATTCAAATCTTCACGGATCAGCACGCGTTGTCCTTCCAGGGGAAGGTCAGTCATCTTTTTCACGTTCATGTGAGCGGTTTCCTCGTGTTTATGCCATTGAGCTGAAAGTAAAAAGTAAACCAATAATGCCAACAGGTTATGTCTGTGCCGAAAGTGTGGCCAATCGCTGACTAATATCGAGCATCCGGTTAGCGAACCCCCACTCATTATCGAACCAGCACAACAGCTTGATAAGGCGCTTACCGGCCACCCGTGTTTGGGTGGCATCGAGAATGCCTGAGCGCGGGTCGTGGTTGAAATCAACCGACGCCATAGGTGCTTCAGTATAGCCAAGTACACCCTTTAAGCGCTGCTGACTGGCGGCCAGCAGCAGCGCATTGACATCATCCCGGTGAGTATCACGGCGAACCGTCAACGCGACATCCATCGCAGAAACATTGATGGTAGGAACGCGTACGTGCAGGCACTCGAAACGGCCCGCCAGGTGAGGCATTAAGCGGCTGATGCCGAGCGCCAAGCCGGTATCCACTGGCACAATGGAGTGCATTGCCGAGCGGGTAAGACGCAAGTCGGTTTGATGATACGCATCAATCACCGGCTGGTCGTTCATCGCCGAGTGAATGGTCGTGGTGACACCGTGCTCAAGGCCGAGCGCTTCATCCAGAATGGTTAACAGCGGCACAAGACAGTTGGTGGTACACGAAGCGGCAGAAAGGATGCGCTGGGAAAGCGCCAGCTCGCCTTCATTAATACCCCATACAATGGTGGCGTCGACATCATTTTCCGCAGGCTGGGAAAACAGCAGCCGCTTAGCGCCTGCCTTTAAATGCTGCTCGGCAGTGGCACGATCTTTAAAGCTCCCAGAGCACTCCAGCACCAGGTCCACATCAAACGCCTTCCAGGGCAGCTTGCGCGGATCTTGTTCGCATAGCACCTGAATACGTTGGCCGTTGACCACTAGACACTCGCCGTCGTTATCCACCTCACCTGGGAAGCGGCCATGGGTAGTGTCATAGCGGGTCAAGTAGGTGATAGTGGCAAGATCGGAGAGCTCGTTAATGGCGACCACTTCAATTTCCGGGTGGTGCCGCTCAACGAGCGCCCGAAGCACGCATTGGCCAATGCGTCCGTAACCGTTAATGGCGATGCGATACCGGGGAGCAGAATTAGCCATGCGGAGGGCGGCTCTTAAAAGTGAATCAATCATGAAAATGACGTCGAAAACCGTGGAATGATAACGCATTTCTGCCAGCGATTCTTATCAGTTGCCGGTTCCTATCAGCCACCCATCCCTAACAGCCGCCAGGCGAGAGGTAGCAACACGGCAGTGAAAATGCCGGTAAGGCTCATTCCCAGCGAGGCAAATGCGCCAGCCGTGGGGCTGAGTTCAAACGCTCTAACGGTACCAATCGCATGACCGTTAAGCCCAAGCGCAAAACCGATCAGGCGTTCGTCATCAATATGTAAAATGCGCGCGGCGAGACTGACACAGGGAATCGTGATGACGCCAGTGATCAACAGCGCCCCTAACAGTAGCGCTACCGTTCCGCCAAGTTGCTCGGTTATGCCAATCGCAATCGGCGCAGTAACGGATTTGGCCGCAATGGAGGCGAGTATCGTGTTCGAACTACCCAGTAACCAGGCAATTGCCAGCGAATAGAAAGCCGCTAGCGCCGCGGCGATGGGCAAACAAATCGCCAAAGGCCGCCATAGTTCGACGATACGCGGTAACTGTTGGTAAAGCGGCATGCCTAGCGCCACTGTGGCTGGCCCCAGCAGCACCGTTAACCAAGTGGCACCTTGCTGGTAGGTAGCGTAAGGCAGCCCTATCAGGGCTAATGCCCCTGCCAATAGCAGCGCCGCGATCAAAATGGCGGGCAGCCAAGAGGGATGTTTTAGGCGCTGAAATAGCCCGTTACCAATTAGATAAGCGGTAAGCGTTAACCCCACCGCAAACAATGGCGTGGTGGTTAACAGGGCGAGCAGCGATGAATCATCGGACATGTGACTGTCCGATGAGGCGTTTAAGCAGCCAAAGCGTAGTAAACACGCTGAGTAATGTGCCTAGTACTAGCGCGATAAGAATAGCGCTCCATTGCCCGGCCAGCTCGCCGATAATAAAAAACACCCCCACTACGCCGGGCATTATCAGCATAGCGAGCAGGGCAATTAGCGGCTGGGCGGCAGCAGCAATGCTGCCAGGAACGCGACCACGGATAGCGAGAGTAACGCACAGCAGCAACATGCCGATAACGCCTGACGAGATCGGTAAAGCAGTGACATGAATCACCACTTCACCGATCAGCCAGTAGCTAATCAACCATAGAAAGCCACTGAGTGCGGGCATGGCTTAGCCGAGTAGTTCGTTGGCTTGCTTGACCACATTTTCGACGGTAAAGCCGAAGTGCTTGAACAGGTCGCCCGCCGGGGCGGATTCGCCGTAAGTGGTCATGCCGATCACGCGGCCGTCCAGACCTACATACTTGTACCAGTAGTCGGCGTGAGCTGCTTCGATCGCGATACGCTTGGTGACTGCTTTAGGCAGCACGCTCTCACGGTACTCAGCGTCTTGACCGTTAAAGCGGTAAGCCGAGGGCATGGAAACTACGCGTACGGCTTTGCCTTGCTGCTCAAGCTCGGCAGCGGCGTCCATCGCCAACGACACTTCTGAACCGGTGGCAATCAGTATCAACTCCGGCGTTCCTTCGCTGTCCTTGAGAACGTACGCACCGTTTTGGATCGCTGCCAACTGCGCTTTCGTGCGCTGCTGGTGGGGCAGGTTCTGGCGGGACAGCACCAGCGCCGTGGGGCCTGAGTGGCGCTTGATGGCGGCATCCCAAGAGGCGGCGGTTTCCACTGCATCACAAGGGCGCCAAGTATTGAGGTTCGGCGTGGTACGCAGGTTGGTAAGTTGCTCAATCGGTTGGTGGGTCGGGCCATCTTCACCCAGGCCAATGGAGTCGTGGGTAAAGACGTAAATCACCTGCTGGCCCATCAGCGACGCCATGCGGATCGAGTTACGCATGTACTCCATAAAGATCAGGAAGGTCGCGCCGTAAGGTACCAGACCGCCGTGCAGAGCGATCCCGTTCATGACGGCTCCCATGCCAAACTCACGGACACCGTAGTGCAGGTAGTTACCGCTGGCGTCTTCCGGGGTGATCGCCTTAGCGCCTTTCCAGAAGGTCAGGTTGGAGGGCGCCAAATCGGCACTGCCACCCAGCAGTTCCGGCATTTGCGGGCCAATCGTATTCAACACTTCAAAGGAAGCTTTGCGAGACGCGATGGTCTCTCCGCGTTCTTGGGCCTGCTCGATCAGTGCTTCAGTGGCAAGTTCGGTGGGCAGCTGGCGCTTCATTCGGCGCTTAAACTCCCGCGCTTCGCTGGGGAAGGCCTCGGCATAGCGAGCAAAGCGCTCATCCCACGCCTGCTGGGCTGCTTTTCCAGCGGCACGGGCATCCCAGGCGGAGTAGATGGGCTCAGGGATATGGAACGGAGCGTGGGGCCAATCAAGCTGGATGCGGGCCAGGGCGACTTCGTCATCACCCAATGCCGCACCGTGGGCTTCCTCTTTGCCCTGCTTGTTGGGCGCGCCAAAACCGATGATGGTTTTGCAAATAATCAGGCTCGGCTTATCGTCGTGGCTCTTGGCCAGCTCAATAGCGGCTTTTACTTCTTCGGGCTTGTGACCATCGACATTCGGTACCACGTGCCAGCCGTAAGCTTCAAAACGCTTGGCGGTATCGTCGGTAAACCAGCCTTCGACTTCGCCATCAATGGAGATGCCGTTGTCGTCATAAAGCGCGATCAATTTACCCAACTGCTGGGTACCCGCTAGTGAGGCCGCTTCGTGGGAGATGCCTTCCATCAAGCAGCCGTCACCCAGGAAACACCAGGTGTGGTGATCAACAATGGTGTGGCCAGGGCGATTGAACTGCGCCGCCAGGGTTTTTTCTGCAATCGCAAAGCCTACCGCATTGGCAAAGCCCTGGCCGAGCGGGCCGGTGGTGGTCTCAATGCCCGGCGCGTAGCCGAATTCCGGGTGGCCCGCGGTGGGCGAGTGCAGCTGGCGGAAATTCTGCAGTTGTTCCAGGCTTAGCTCATAGCCGCTTAGGTGCAGTAGAGAGTAAAGCAGCATGGAGCCGTGACCATTGGAAAGCACGAACCGATCACGATCGGCCCACTTGGGGTCTTCGGGATTGTGCTTGAGGTAGTCATTCCATAGCACCTCGGCAATATCCGCCATGCCCATGGGCGCACCAGGGTGGCCGGACTTGGCCTTCTGAACGGCATCCATGGAAAGCGCGCGAATGGCATTGGCTAGCTCAAAACGGGATGGCATGGGGGTGCTCCTCGCCTGGAAACAGAAATTATAAAGCCGCTATTGTCGCTGACTTCCCATGTTGCGGCAAATATGATGGCAAATTCTGGTAAGCGCGTTCTGGGAAGCATCGCCGACAGCGTGTAGACTCTGCCCCCCGAAGTGGTGGAGAAAGTGGTGCTGCCGCTTCTCTTACGGGCAGGAGTTACCTGCCATGATTTCCTGCTGATGCTGTGGATTAGAGACAGCCGTCATACAGAGGGTCGAGTGCGCGATGAGCGAATATTCCCTGTTTACCTCCGAGTCCGTCTCCGAAGGTCATCCCGATAAGATTGCCGATCAGATCTCTGACGCGGTGTTAGATGCCATCATCGCCCGTGATAAACAGGCGCGTGTTGCCTGTGAAACCATGGTAAAAACCGGGGTGGCGATCATTGCGGGCGAAATTACCACCTCCGCCTGGGTTGATTTAGAAACTCTCGTGCGCGATGTGATTATCAGCATCGGCTATAACTCGTCTGATGTCGGCTTTGATGGCGCGACTTGTGGCGTGGTTAACCTGATCGGTAAGCAGAGTGTCGATATTGCCCAAGGCGTCGACCGTACCAAGCCGGAAGATCAGGGCGCAGGCGATCAGGGCTTAATGTTTGGCTACGCGACCAACGAAACTGATTCGTTTATGCCCGCGCCGATCCACTACTCGCACCGTTTAGTCGAGCGTCAGGCCGAACTGCGTAAAAATGGCCTACTGCCGTGGCTGCGCCCGGATGCCAAGAGCCAGGTCACCTTCCGCTATAATGCCGAAGGCCAGCCTTGCGGTGTCGATGCCATCGTGCTTTCCACGCAACACGATCCTGACATCGATCAGGAAGATCTGCGTAAAATGATCAAGCGCGAGGTCATTGAGCAAGTGATCCCCGCTGAATGGTTGGATGAGCACACCCAGTACCACATTAACCCGACCGGCAAGTTCGTCATTGGCGGCCCGGTAGGCGATTGTGGCCTAACGGGGCGTAAGATCATCGTCGATACTTACGGCGGCATGGCACGTCACGGTGGTGGTGCATTTTCAGGCAAAGACCCCTCTAAAGTTGACCGCAGCGCCGCCTACGCGGGTCGCTATGTGGCTAAAAATATTGTTGCGTCGGGCCTGGCAGACAAGTGTGAGATTCAGGTCTCTTACGCCATTGGTGTGGCCGAACCCACCTCGGTCTCTATTGATACCTTTGGTACCGGCAAAATTGACGATAAACAGATTGTTGCGCTGGTTCGCGAGCATTTCGATCTGCGCCCTTACGCAATCACCAAAATGCTCGACCTGCTCCACCCGATGTATCAGCTCACTGCTGCTTACGGACACTTTGGTCGTGCGCCGTTCGAGCACAGCTACACTTGGAGCGATGATAAAGGTGAGGAACATACCGAAACCTTTACCGCCTTTCCGTGGGAAAAAATTGATAAAGCCGATGCGCTGCGCAAGGCGGCCAATTTGTAAGACATTCGCTACCGCGTTTGTAAGCAATGTATGAAATCGCCCCTTTGGCTCCGGCCGGGGGCTTTTTTTATGCGCTGCTTTGAAGCCCTGCGTTAGGCTAAGTCTATTTGCTAACGATTCGTGTGAAGAGGAGGGGCAAGATGGCAAGTGGTCTCGTTGCGTGGGTATTCGCTAGCCTTATCGGGCTTGTCACGTTTTCCGCACAGGCTGCCGAGTGCCCTGATTGGTCGAAGGAGCGCTTGACTCGCGAAAGCAAAGCACTGGCCGAGCAGGTTCAACGCTGGGATACCGCCTACCACGACGAAGGTATTGCGCTGATTGACGATGCCCTCTATGACCAAGCGGTAGAGCGCCTAGCCACTTGGCAGCGTTGCTTGGGCAATGTACCTGATCATCGTCCGCTTTCGCGCGTTACCCGAAGCAGCGGTACTCTCGATCATCCGGCGGCGCAGCGTGGGCTCACTAAAGCCGATGACGACGGAGTCAGGCGCTTTACCAGCCGCCGCGAAGACCTATGGATTCAACCCAAGGTAGACGGCGTGGCGATTACGCTGCGCTATGTCGATGGCGAATTGGTTGAAGCCGTTAGCCGTGGCGATGGCGAGCGGGGCCAAGACTGGACGAGTCGGGCGCGCCAGTTACCCGATGTTCCCAGTACGCTGCCTGAGCCTATTTCTGCGGTGCTCCAAGGCGAATTGTACTGGCGGCTAACCCAGCACGTGCAGTCACGGTCACCCGCATCGGGTGCCCGGGGCGCCGTGGCGGGAGCAATGGCGCAGTCCTCACCTACCGTGGCCACCCTTGAGCGTATTGGCCTGTTTGTTTGGGATTGGCCCGACGGGCCTACTGGTATGGACGAGCGTTTAGCGCGTCTTACCGCGCTGGGCTTTGATACTGCCAGCTATACCCAGCCGCTAGATGACCGACGTGATGCCACTTACTGGCGCGATAGCTGGTTCAACGGCCCGCTGCCGTTTGCCACCGACGGCGTGGTCATCAAACAAGCCGAGCGCCCTGGCGTACGGAGCTGGTCATCGTCACCGCCGGAGTGGGCCATTGCCTGGAAATACCCCGCTCAGCAGGCGCTAGCGGAAGTACGCGGCATTGAATTTCGCGTAGGGCGTACCGGCCGTGTGACGCCGCTGGTGTGGCTTAACCCGGTACAGCTGGAGGGGCTTCGCATCAGCCGTGTTTCGTTAGGCTCGCTGGAGCGCTGGGAAGCACTGGATGTTCGACCTGGCGATCAAGTGGCGATCTTCTTGGGCGGGTTAACGATTCCCCAGTTAAGCGAGGTGGTGTGGCATACCCAGGAGCGCTCGCCGTTGACTCCGCCTTCACCCCAGCGCTTTAACCTGCTGAGCTGCTTTGAATTAACCCTTGGCTGCGATGCCCAGTTGCTGGCGCGGCTCACCCATCTTGGCGAGCAGCTTGGCATGCAGGGTATTGGTGAAGGTACCTGGCAAGCGCTGATGGACGCGGGCGTAGTCACTCATTTACTGGACTGGTTGGAGGTTGACCCACGTCAGCTACAGCTGGCGTATGGCATTGGTGAGGTCACTGCCGCTGCGCTCATTGAGCAGTTTCAGGTTGCCCGTAGCAGGCCGTTTTCGGCATGGCTGAGTGCACTGGGGGCGCCGCCGGGTAGCGAGTCAGTTCGTGGGGATTGGGATGAGTTAGCAGGCTACCAGCGCGAAGAGTGGCAAGCCGTTTCTGGCGTCGGCCGGGTTCGTGCTGATGCGCTGGTAGCGTTTTTCAGCCACCCCGACGTGCAGCGCATGGCTCTGCAGTTGCAGCAGGCGGGGGTTGCAGGGTTTTAGCTAACTCACTCACTAACCAAGCCCGGTGAGACGCAGCATCAAACCGAGATAAAGCGGAATCAGCAGCGGCGCGAGCAGTGTGGTGACCAGCACGGCTAACGCGCCTTTTTGTGGCTGAATACCCAGCTCCATGGCCACCACCACTACGTTGGAAGCCATGGGTACCACGCCTATCAACAGCAGTGCCAAGGCCAGTTCCGTGGAAAGAGGTGCCACCCACTGTAGTATTAAAGCAGCTCCCAACATGACGAGCGGCCAGAGCAGATAGCGAAGGCCCAGGCAGGTGGCTACAAAGCGTGAGTCCCAGGCGGCAAGCGTTACTTGGCTGAGCGTCATGCCAATGATCATCATGCCCAGTAGCGTATACGTAGCGGGGAAGACTTGTAGCGAACTCATTACCGCGGTGGGGATGGTTACTTCCAAAGCGCTAAGCATTAAGGCTAATAAAAAGGCGTAAATAAGCGGTAGACGTGAAATTTTGATCAAGCTCTCACGCACTGAAAAGCGCCCGCGCGCGCTAAGGTAAAAGCCTACGGTAAATTCGTAGATATTGATCCCCAGCATGCAGAACAGGTAAAGAGTGACGCCCTCGGGGGGGAGTAGAATCAGCGCGATCGGCAACCCGAAATAGCCGGTGTTGCCCGTCCCTGAGGAGAACGCCAGCAGGGCGGCTTCATGTTCACCAAAACGGTGGCGCGTAATGCGTTGTACCACCAGCGCCATGAGGCTCGCCAAAATGAACAGCGCTAATGTCAGCAGCAAATAGTCAGGTGTCGGGCCACCGTTCATCAATGCACGGAAAATGGTAAAGGGGGCAATCAGGTAAACCAATAGCGTGGCAATCGGGCGAGGATCCAGTTTAAGCCGTTGGGCGGCGAGCCAGCCTAACGCCACATAGCTCAGTAACATCAGTAGTGGCCCAACCAGGGCCGCAGGTGCAAGATCCATTTACCCTCCCGTAAAATATGTGGTGACTGACGAACATGAGCCGAATTAAAGGCCGAGCGTGAAATCTTTCATTAGCCCCAGCGCAATGGAACAGCGAGAATACCCCAAATATCATCACTATTGATCTAAAAAGGAAATCCCATGAGCAGCCACGAGCATCCGTTAGGCATCAGCTTTGAGTTCTTCCCGCCCAATACCGATGCTGGGCGCGACAAGCTGATCCACGTTCGTGATGAGCTGGCCGCCCGCAAACCGCGTTTTTTCTCGGTGACATACGGCGCCGGTGGGTCGACTCAGGCGCGTACCCGCGAGGTAGTGCGTGCGGTCGGCGAGAGTGGCATCACCACCGCGCCGCACCTTTCTTGTATTGGAAGTGAGAAAGCTCAGCTGCGCGACCTGCTGGCGCAGTACCGGGAAGAGGGCGTGGATAGCCTGGTAGCGCTGCGTGGTGACATGCCCTCCGGTATGGGAAGCATTGGTGAGCTACGTTATGCCAACGAATTGGTTGAGTTTATTCGCACGGAAACCGGTGACCATTTCGATATCGCCGTAGCCGCTTATCCTGAATCTCATCCACAGGCGCCTAATCTTGATAAGGATGTGGAAAACTTCGCGCGTAAAATGAAGGCGGGGGCCAACATGGCCATCACCCAGTACTTCTTCACCGCCGATGCCTATTTCAACTTCGTTGATAAAGCCCGCGCGCTGGGCGTTGAGCAGCCGATTATCCCCGGCATTATGCCGATTACCAACTACACCAAGCTGGCGCGTTTCTCTGACGCCTGTGGTGCCGAGATCCCGCGCTGGATTCGCAAGCAGTTGGAATCGTATGGTGATGACAGCGAAGCGATTGCCGCTTTTGGCACCGATGTGGTGAGCCGTCTTTGCCAACGGTTGCTGGATGGTGGTGCGCCAGGCCTGCACTTTTATACCCTTAACCAAGCCGCACCGGTGCTGAAGGTCGTCGACAACCTGACTGACTAATCCCCTTTATTACTGGTTGGCGCTTAACTAAAAACCCCGCTCAACAACGTTGAGCGGGGGTTTTTTACGCTTCGTATTTAGTGGCTTAAACCACTCAGCCAGCTTGCGCTGTTTTATTACCACCGCCGTGTAGCTTGCGCTGCATAACGAATAGCACGATACCAATCGCGAGGCCGAGGACGTCGGTATAGATACCGCCGTAGATCATAAACATCGCCCCCACCAGCATGACAACGCGCTGCCAAGCATTAACCGGTCCAAAGAACCACGCTTGTACCATGCCCGACAGCAGAACAATCCCCAGCGTTGCAGTCACCCCAACACGCAAGATCTGCATCGGCGAGCCTTCCATCAGCATGGCCGGGCTGTAGAAGAACATAAACGGCACAATGAACGCGGCCAAGCCAATCTTGAACGACGCCACTGACGTGCCCATGGGGTTGTCGCCAGAAATGCCAGCGGCTGCATAAGAGGCCAAGGCAACGGGCGGGGTGATCGCCGACACGACGGCAAAATAGAACACGAAGAAGTGCGCGATCAGTGGCTCAATACCGATATTGATTAGGCCTGGCGCAACGACGGACGCGGCCACCGCATAGGCGGCGGTGGTCGGCATGCCCATCCCCAACAAAATGCTGATCAACATGGCAAACACAAGCGCTAGCAGTTGGCTGACACCGGCTAAACCAAGCAGCAGCGATGAGAAGCGTGCACCGACACCCGTCAGTGAAATCACCCCGACGATTAAACCCGCACAGGCGCACACGGCGATAATCTGAATCGACATGGTGCCCGCAATCTGCAGGGCTTTAAGGATTGCACGAAGGCCCATTTTATTGGGCGAAATCCAGCTCACAACGGCGGCTGAAGCGGTTGCCAGGGTGCCCGCTCGGATAACCGAGTAGCCCATGAACAGCGCGACAATCAGGATAATAATGGGCGCAAACAGGTAAACCTGTTTCACCAGCTTCGAGAACAGCGGGATCTCATCCTTGCGCATACCGCGCATGCCTTTACGGGCGGCTTCAAAGTCGACCATAAAGTAGATAGAGGCAAAATAGAGGATGGCAGGAATGATCGCCGCAATGGCAATTTCGGTATACGGAATACCGGTCACTTCAGCCATGATGAACGCGCCAGCACCCATGATTGGCGGCATGATCTGCCCACCGGTTGAAGCGGCGGCTTCGATGGCACCCGCACTACGCGCGGGATAACCGACTTTCTTCATCAAAGGAATGGTCAGGGAGCCGGTAGAAACCACGTTACCCGCCGATGTGCCGTTGATCATGCCCATCAGGCCAGAGGCGAAAATAGCCACTTTAGCGGGGCCACCGCGAGCACGACCCGCTGCGGCAAAGGCAAAGTTAACGAAGTAGTCGCCGACTTTCGAAGCTTGAAGAAATGCGGCAAAAATGATGAACAGAATAATATAGGTCGATGACACTGCCGTGGTGGGCCCGAGGATACCGGCATCGGTGTACACCTGGCTAAAGAAGCGCTGTAGTGACAGGCCCGGATAGCCCAAAAAGCCCGGTAAATAAGGACCGGCGAAAACGTAGGTCAAAAAGACCGCGGAAATCACCACTAACGCTAAACCAGCTACCCGGCGAGTAAGTTCTAGAATCAGCAGAGAACCTGCGATGGCCGCCCAGGAAATACCTGATGGCGCAAATGACGTGCCCGTCGACATACGGATATTGGTGTTATAAGCCACTAGCAAATAGCCTGCGCTCGCCATCGCGCAAACCATCAGCACCAAATCGGCAGGGTTGAAACGGTGCCGAGCCTGACGGTAAAACCATGACAGCACAATCGCACCCGCCGTGGTCGCCATGAGCGGATAGCCGTAGTGCCAGTTTTCAACACTTGGGTCGATGCGCATGGCACTGCCGCTGAGCGTTTGATACATCACGAAAATTTGCGCCAAGGTATAGGCAGCGGGAATTAGTAGTGCATAGCTAACCCACTTAATCCAGGCGCCTGACGCCTGATGATCGTCCTCGGCAAAGCGGGCACCGGCAAATAGCCCGTAACCCAGAATAAGTGCACCGGCAATGTGTACGATACGAAACGACCAGGTTTCCATCGGATACACGTTGAGTGAAATCAGATGGAAACTTGAGTAAGCGATCGCTAATGCCGCAAATAGCAAGAATTGCCAGCCCGTAAACAGGCGGCGATTGGGTTCAACAACGTCGTCATCGACACCATCAGCAATAGACTCTGGTATCGCAGAAGCCGCGTGGGCATCATCCTTGAGGCCAGTGGGTTCTTGGTCGGTTTTGTGACTCATTAGAGTTCACCCTCACAGCAAAAGCAGACAAAGGGGGGGTAGCAGAGAAAGCTGCCCCGCCCGGCGAAACCGGAAACGGGGCAGTTAGAACGGTTTAAGGTTGCTTAGTTGATCATGTCATCAGCAATTTCATAGCCGTTCTCTTCATACCAGCGAGCAGCACCGGGGTGGAACGGCAGCACGGTGTTGTGCTTGATGTTTTCTGGAATGGTAGTTTCAGCACTGCGGTGCACAGAGCGCATGCGGTCGTTGTTTTCCATGGTGGCCTTGGTGACTTCATAAACGAAGTCTTCCGGCAGGTCACAACCAGCGATAGCGAAGTTCCACATGGAGACAGCGCGAGCATCTTCTTCAAGCGTTGTATAAGTGTTCGCCGGGATCATGAATTCAGCAACGGGGAAGTTTTCCAACACCGTGGCCAGCTCTTCTTCATTAAATTCGATGATGTTGACGTCAGTTTGTACTTCCAACTGACTAACTGCCGGGATCGGAATGCCCGCAGCGAAGGCAACAACGTCAAGCAGGCCATCCTGCAACTGACCGCCCAGGTCTGACCAGCCGCCGTTACGACGTTCAAAGTCAACGCCCAGGGTTTCTAAAATGGCCGGGAAGTAAGTGTCAGACGTTGAGGCAGCCGGACCAAAACCGATACGTGCGCCATCCGGAATATCGGAGATCGACTCAATGCCGCTGTCAGCAAGCGCGGTAATGGAGAACGGCGTTTCGTACATGGGGAACATGGCGCATACATTATCCATCTTCATGCCAGGCGCCAGCGGGCTTTCGCCTTTAACGGCATCAGAAGCGGGACCCATGGTGGTTAAGCCAAATGCCATGTCGCCCGTGTGCACGAGTGCCAGGTTTTGAGTAGGGCCACCGGTGACTTCACCGCCACCCGATACACCCAGCTCATCAGCAATAAAGTTTGCCCAGCCTGAACCATAAACGAAGTAAGTGCCGCCTTGGCTTGCGGTACCTACAGTGAAGTTGTCAGGCCAACCGGAACGGTCTGCTTGAGCTTGAGCACTGCTGGCAGCCGCCACAAGCAGGGCGCTGCTGGCGAGAAGAGTGAACGTTTTAGGCATTTGATTGCGCATGGCGAAAGTTCCTAGCTGTTATTGGGGTTATAGTCTGATGATTCCGAGTAATAGCGCTCTTCGAACGGCATTAATCAGGCTATGCAGCAGTTATAACAGCGATAGTTGTGCCAGCTTACCTTTATGATTTTAAAATCAAACGCTTATAATTTTTTTATTCAACTTTGGTGGAAAGGGGATTTCGCTATTGTGTCCGGTTGTTCGCACGGCTGCGGCTTTTTAGTGTGCGGATAACCGCACACTTGCTGCGCCCTTCTGTTACGAACAGTGCGAGAGGAGGGAATTAGCGAGAAGACTTGCCGGGATCCATAATTCGTACGGGTTGCACATCCTGCTGTTTCTGATCATCGCGGACCTGGTTGACCCGGGTGGTCATCTCGGTAAGCGCATCTTCTTCGATAGGCAGTTGCTCAAAAAAATCGCAGCTGACGCACTCGCGATAGCGGATGCCGTTTTGTTCCCAGGCGCGGATACGATCCATTGCCGCACAGCGCGGGCAGGTAACACCGGCGATAAAGCGTTTAACAGTCGACATTCAAAACTCCAAACGCGTGGCACCCAAGGTGCCACGCATGGGAAAGGGTTTAAAAAAGCTTAAGCAGCGCGAATGCCGCAGTGGCGCAGCAGCGGTTCGACGCTGGGTTCACGGCCACGAAAGGCGACAAACAGATCCGCCGCGTCTCGGGCACCGCCCTGTTCGAGGATCTCGCTACGAAAGCGCTGTCCTGTTTCAGGGTCGAAGATACCGGCCTCTTCAAAGGCGCTCCAGGCATCCGCCGAGAGTACTTCCGCCCACTTATAGCTGTAGTAACCGGCAGCGTAGCCCCCGGCGAATACGTGGCCAAAGCTATTCTGAAAGCGGTTGTACGATACTTTCGGCAACACTGATACGGCATCGCGCACTTCATCTAACAAGTTTTGTACGTCGCTGGCGCTGGGAGCGCTTAGCTCGTGGTGCAGCCGCAAATCAAACAGCGAGAACTCGATTTGACGCATCATGCCCATCGCGGATTGGAAATTCTTAGCCGCTTGCAGGCGCTCAAGCAGCTCTGCAGGTAACGCTTCTCCGCTATCCACGTGCTTGGCGAGCAAGTCTAGCCCTTCGCGCTCCCAGCAATAGTTTTCCATAAACTGGCTGGGCAGTTCGACAGCATCCCAGGCAACGCCATTAATGCCGGAAATATCGGCAATATCCTGTTTGGTCAGCATATGGTGAAGACCGTGACCAAACTCATGGAACAGCGTGGTGACTTCATCGTGGGTGAGCAGCGCAGGGCGACCGCCTACCGGGGCCGTGAAGTTGCAGGTTAAAAAGGCGACAGGCAATTGCAGGCCCTGCTCTGTTTGACGCCGCACGCGGCAATCCGCCATCCAAGCGCCGCCCCGCTTCCCTTCACGGGCGTAGAGATCCAGATAAAAACCGGCAATCGGCTGGCCGTTTTCGGTGATGCGGAAATAGCGTACGTCAGGGTGGTAACGGGGCGCTTCAGTATCTTCTTCAAAGCGTACGCCATAAAGACGCTCGACCACCTGAAACAAGCCATCGACCACCCGTGGCGCGGGAAAGTAAGGGCGTAATTGCTCTTGAGATATCGCATGGCGCGCTTCGCGCAATTTTTCACTGGCATAGGCAACATCCCACGGTTCTAACGTTTCCAGGCCAAGTTCATCACGGGCATAAGTGCTTAGCTCGGCAAACTCTTCTTGCGCCTGGGGAAGCGCCCGGCGGGCTAAATCGTTGAGAAAGCCGAGCACCTGTTCGGGGGACTCTGCCATTTTGGTGGTCAGTGAATAATCAGCGTAGGTTTCAAAGCCGAGTAGTCGGGCAATTTCGCTACGTAGCGCCAGTATCTCTTCCATGATCGCGGCATTATCAAACTTGCCCGCGTCGGGGCCCTGGTCTGAGGCGCGGGTAACGAAGGCGGTATACACTTCGCGACGCAGCTCGCGGTTGTCAGCGTAGCTAACCACCGGGAAAAAACTGGGGAAATCCAGGGTAATACGGTAGCCCGCCACGCCTTTCGCTTCGGCAGTCGCTTTTAATGTTTCAAGGGCGCTTTCGGGTACACCTGCTAAGGCTTCTTGGCTGTCGATATCTTTATGCCATGCTTGAGTGGCATCCAGCACGTTATTCGAGAACTGGTTTGACAGCATGGAGAGCCGCGACTGAATCTCGCCGTAGCGGGCTTTTTTGTCTGCGGGAAGGTCAACACCAGCCAGACGAAAATCGCGCAGCGCATTCTCAACAGTACGCCGCTGTGCGGCATCCAGAGTTTCCCAGGCCGGGCCCTCTTTTAGCGCTTGCCAGCCATGAAACAGCCCTTCGTGTTGGCCAACCCAGGTGCCAAAAGCGGAGAGTTTTTCAAGGCATGCCTGATATGCTTCGCGCAATTCTGGAGAGTTCATGGTGCCGTTAAGGTGCGAGACCGGTGACCATGCTTTAGTCAGCCGGTCATTGACGGCTTCGAGTGGCACCGCAAAATTCTCCCAGCTTGGCGGGGCGGCGGCTGCTTGTTCGGCGAGGCGGTCAATGGCTTCGCGGCTCTCGCTAAGCAGCGTTTCCACAGCGGGCTCCACATGCTCGGCGCGAATTTCAGCAAAGGGGGGTAGCTCGTGCGTTTCAAGCAGCGGATTGGTGGACATAGGCACCTCGAGTGGCATCATTTTTAAAACCGTATAGGAAGCGCAAAACGCGCAATAATAATGACACAGTGCGGGCGGCGGGGCTGCGTTTCAATGTTCGCTTCAATAACTATAACAACGATGTTTAATATCCGGGTTTACGCTTAGGGTTTGGCCTGCACGCAAGCGCCTGCTAGTCTTGCCGCCTTTTATTGCCACCAATGGCAGGAGCATGTGATGAGCGAGACGCTGGAGCGCTGGGGGTCGAAGCGGGCCTTTATCTTGGCGGTAACAGGTGCTGCGGTGGGGTTAGGCAACATCTGGCGCTTTCCTTATGTGGCGGGAGAGAACGGCGGCGCGGCCTTTTTGCTGATTTACGTGGCGTTCGTGCTGCTGCTGGGTATTCCCGTAATGATGGCCGAGATCCTGATTGGCCGTGCCGGTCGGCGTGGGCCGATGCAGGCGTTGGGGGCTTTGGCGGCCGAGGCGGGGGCTTCCCCTCACTGGCGTTGGCTGGGGTTGTTCGGGGCGTTCACCGTGTTCTGTATCTTGTCGTTCTATTCGGTGGTCTCCGGCTGGTCGATTGAGTTTTTGGTGGCCTCCGTTAACGGCAATTTTAGTGGCGCGAGTGCTGCTGAGATCGGTGCCAGCTTTGAATCTTTTTTAGCCAATCCGGGACTGCTGATTTTTAATCATTCGTTGTTTCTGTTTATGACCATGACCGTGGTAGCGGCGGGCGTTGCCAAGGGGCTCGAGCGGTTGAACAACCTGCTGATGCCGGTGTTGTATCTGTTGTTACTGCTGCTGGCGGGCTATGCCGCGACGACCGATGGTTTTGGTACGGCGCTGGCGTGGCTGTTCTTACCCTCTTTCGAGGCGCTGACACCATCGGTAGTGGTGCATGCCATGGGCCATGCCTTCTTCACGTTGGCGGTGGGGGCCTGTGCATTAATGGCTTATGGCGCTTACATGCCGGAAGAGCAAAGCCTGCCCAAGGCGGCGGTTGCGGTCGCAGTGCTCGATATCAGCGTGGCGTTACTGGCGGGGATCGCTATTTTCTCAGTGGTGTTCGCTCAGGGCATGGACCCTGCCGACGGCCCGGGCTTGATGTTTGTGACGTTGCCTATCGCCTTTTCTGAGTTGCCGTGGGGCTCGGCATGGCTAAGCGTGTTCTTTTTACTGCTGCTGTTGGCCACCTGGACATCGGCGATTAATCTGGCGGAGCCGATGGTCGCCACGTTGCAAGGGCTGGGGCTGCGTCGGAGTATCTCGACGGCGATCGTAGCGCTCAGTGTCTGGTTGATCGGGCTATTATCAGCCTTCTCCTTTTCCTCCCTGGCTGAATTTCGGCCACTGTTCGGGCGCAACGTTTTTGAGCTTGTTAGCAGTATTCCGCCAGATGTTTTTCTGCCGCTTGGTGGCCTGCTAATCGCGATTTTTGCGGCTTGGATCATGCCACGTGAAAGGGTGGTCAGCGCGTTAGGTGTTGGTGAGAGCGGCTACTTAGTGTGGCGTAATATCATCCGCTGGGTGTCGATTCCGCTGACCTTTATTGTTCTGCTGGCTGGGTTGCTATAGTGGAGGAATCAAATTCTCTAAGCTGTCCAGCAGCATTCCAGGAGCGAGTGATGAGCAGTGCATTAAGACGTTATCAAGGTATGGCGCCCCAACTAGGTGAGCGCGTTTATATTGATCCGGCCAGTGTGGTCATCGGTGATGTAGTGCTAGGTGACGACTGCTCTGTGTGGCCAATGACGGTAATTCGCGGCGATATGCACCGTATCCGTATCGGCGCGCGAACGAGCGTGCAGGATGGCAGCGTGCTGCATATTACCCACGCCAGTGACTTCAGCCCCGACGGCTTTCCGCTCACCATTGGGGACGACGTGACGATCGGCCATAAAGCGATTCTGCATGGCTGCACGTTGGGCAGCCGGATACTGGTAGGAATGGGCGCGATTGTGATGGATGGCGCGGTCGTCGAGGACGAGGTTATTATCGCCGCGGGTGCTGTCGTCACGCCGGGTAAACATTTGGAAAGTGGTTATGTGTATGCTGGTAACCCGGCTAAAGCGATGCGGCCGCTAAAAGATAAAGAGCGCGCTTTCTTCCCCTATACCGCCGGCAACTACGTTAAATTGAAAGACCGTTTCTTGGCAGAAGCGTCTCTTTAATCATTTTTCTTAAAGCAGCCTAAGCAGTTGCTCAGCCAACCTTTTTTCTAAATAATTCATGTCGCGGCCGCAAGGAATCTGTTAATTTATACAGTTTTCTGTTTTGCAGACTCTGGGATGCCGCGTCATGGCTAATTTTCGCACGCATATTACGGTAGCAGCGGCGGGCGGCATGCTAGTAGCTTACGCAGGCTGGAAAGGCCAATGGTGGCCGCCTTCCCAGGCGGTGGTGATGATTGCGTTGGTCGCGTTTGGTGGCATTCTGCCCGATATTGATGCCGACCGCTCTCACTCTATCCGTTTGATATTCAACCTACTTTCAGTGCCCGCTTTGGTGCTGGGGGCACTGTTGCTCCAGCCCTGGCTAACGCCTGGTGCGCTGTTAGTTGCCTGTGGTGGGATCTACTTTTGTGTTCGCTATTTGGCGGGCGTACTATTTTCGCGACTGACTGTTCACCGCGGTATTTGGCACTCTCTGCTGGCGGGTGGGCTATGTAGCCTACTGGCCGCCGCGTTTAGTTTTAACTTACTCAGCCAGCCAGCGTGGTTGGCCTGGTCCCACGGGGCTGCCACGTTGGTCGGTTTTTTGATTCATCTGAGTTTGGATGAAATATATAGCGTTGACCTGGAGGGTGCCCGGCTAAAACGCTCATTTGGAACAGCGCTGAAGTTAGGCGATAGCCGTCGGCCGATGTCCAATCTGTTGATGCTGATTGCGACGTTTACGCTTATTCCCTGGGTACCGCCCTGGTCGGTATTGGGGGAGTTACTCCATCAAGGCTCGCTGCTGTGGCGATAGTCGTCGGCGTTGAGTCCGTGCTTTTTAAGTTTGTCGTAAAAGGTTTTGCGCGGAATCCCTAAGTGGCGACAGACATCGGTTACCCGGCCGTGGTAGCGCGCCAATGATTGGCTGATCAGGCTCTTTTCAAACAGCTCTACCTGGCGCGGCAGAGTGAGCTCTTCGGTATCGGCGTTGACCCCTTCCAGCAGCGCGTCCAGTCGATAGTCAAAGGCGGCACCCAGCAGCACATAACGCTCAGCAAGGTTACGCAGCTCGCGTACATTGCCGGGCCAGTCGTGGGCCAGCAGGGCGGCAATGGCGGGGCTGTCTAGGGTTGGCGCTTCCAACCCGCTGCGGTTGGCAGCCACCACGGCAAAGTGTTGAAACAGTAAAGGAATATCTTCGCGCCGCTCACGCAGCGCGGGCAGTGGCAGGGTAACCACGTTCAGCCGGTAGTATAGATCTTCGCGAAAATTTCCCTCTTCGGAGGCGGTTTTGAGATCGACCTTGGTGGCCGCAATCACGCGGATATTAAGCGGAACGGTTTCATTGGCGCCTAGCCGCTCGACGCTGCGTTCTTGCAGCACCCGCAGCAGTTTGACCTGCAGCGCCATGGGCATCGATTCAATTTCATCTAAAAATACCGTGCCGCCATTAGCGTGTTCAAACTTGCCGATGCGCCGTTCTACGGCGCCAGTAAAGGCGCCTTTTTCATGACCAAACAGCTCGGACTCAATGGTATTTTCGGGCACGGCACCGCAGTTAATCGCCATAAACGGGCTGTTACGCCGGGCGCTGCGCTCGTGGATGGCGCGGGCGACCAGGTCTTTGCCGGTGCCTGTCTCGCCAAACAGCAATACATCGGCTTCCACTTGGCTGATGCGCTGAATCATCGCGGCCAGCCGTGAAATGATCGGTGTGCGCCCTACTAACCGTGGTCCTAATGCGGCTTGTTGCACCTCTAGTTCCGCTTTTAGGCGATGGTTTTCCAAACTGAGCTGGCGCTTTTCAATACCACGACGTACCACATCCAGCAGTTGATCACCGGCAAAGGGCTTCTCGAGAAAATCCCAGGCGCCTGCGCGCATGGCTTCTACTGCGGTAGAAATATCGCCGTGGCCGGTGATTAAAATAATCGGCAGGGTGGCATCGCGGCTGTGTAGCTCATGCAGTAATGCCATGCCATCCATCCCCGGCATGCGAATATCGCTCACAATCACGCCGGGGAAGTCCGGCGTTAATGCCGCCAGCGCTTGTTCTGCCGATTCAAAGCAGTAGGGCGTATAGCCCGCAAGTTCGAGGGTTTGGCTGGCGGTGATCCGCAGATGCGGTTCGTCGTCGATCACCATGACCGGCAGCGTCGACGGCTCATGCATAGTGAGTGCGCTCCTGGGGGTGCGTAAATGTTGAGTGGGGCAGGGTAATGGTGAAACAGGCGCCCCCTTCTGGTTGGTTAGCAGCCTGCAGCTTGCCGCCTAGATCGTCCATGATACGTGACGAGATCGAAAGCCCCAGTCCCAAACCACTCCCTGGCGCCTTGGTGGTAAAAAAGGGTTCAAAAATATGCCCTAAATGCTCCTCGGGGATGCCAGGGCCGTTATCGGTAACGCTGATAACGACCTGCTGCTGGTGGGTATGCGCCCCTAAGGTCAGTTGCGGGGCCGGTACGCCTTTCATAGCCTGCAGTGCATTGCCGATTAAGTTAACCAGCACCTGTTCCAGCCGCACCAGGTCGCCTTTTACCCACAGCGTTTCATCGGGCCAATCCTGAATAATGCTGATATTGCCTTCGCGCAGGCGGCTCTGAAACAGGCGTAAGGCGTAGTCGATACAGGCTTGTACCGATATTGTCTCCTGGCGTTCGCTGCTTTTGCGCGAAAACTGCCGCAGCTGGGCGCTGATATCCGCCATGCGTTCGGTCAGCTCGACAATTTGTTCCAGGTTGGCATCCGCCTTGTCGTGGCGGGCTAATGCGATAAAGCGACGGGCGTTTTCTGCGTAGGCGCGAATAGCCGCCAGCGGTTGATTGAGTTCATGGTTGATACCCGCGGCGAGTTGCCCTAAAACCGCCAGTTTGGCGGCTTGAATAAGCTCATCCTGGGTTTGACGCAAGTTGGCTTCAGCGCGGCGACGTTCTTCAATTTCATCGGAAAGGCGCTGATTACTGGCTACTAGGTCACGAGTGCGGCGTTCAACGCTGACTTCCAGTTCGTCACGCACGCGGGCCAAAGTGTTGCGTTCGCGTTGGGCAAATGCTTCCCGCTCACGACGCAGCCTTAGACGCTGCCAGCCAATGCCCACGCCAAGCGTTACCACGCCATAAAGGCCGCCTGCCATGAGGGCGGCAATCCATTGGGCGCTAATCACTGGTGTTAGCGGCTTTAAAATATGCATTTGCCAGCCAAACTCAGGAATATGCCGGGTCAGGCTAAGGTAGTCGCCGTTGCTTAGCGGGCCCTGGGAGAAACTGACCAGCTGACTGCCCTGGCGGTAAGGCGCATCGACTTCTATACCCGAAGGCGACAGCGGCTCCATGGCGTAGCGGCGAGTGTCGTGCAGTGTTTGGCGCTGTTCATCGCTGAGCGGGTAAAGGGCGTTCATGCGCAACTCTGGGTGGCTGGCCATGAAAATGATGTTGTCGCTATCGGTCACAAACAGCTCGGCATCCTGTTCCGCCCAGCTCTCTTCAACGTCATCCAGCAGGACTTTTACCACTAACACCCCGTCTGGCTGTGAATCTGGCGAGGTGTCGTCTAGCCACACAGGCGAAGAAAAGTAGTAGCCCCGCTCAAGAGATTTGATGCCCAAACCAAAAAAACGGCCCTGGCCGCCTGCAATGGCATCGGTGTAGTAGGAACGAAACGCATAGTTCTGGCCAATAAAGGTGTTGGGGCGGTGCCAGTTGCTGGCGGCGATCGTGTCACCATCGCGGTTGAGCAGATAGACGTCCGACACGCCCGCTGTGAAGCGGAAACGATCCAGTAGCATATTCAACGGCATTGGGTCTTGGCTGTCGGGAGAGGCCAGAAAGCGCTGCACGCCTTCCCGGGTAGCAAGCATTTGCGGCAGGTAGTCGTAGCGCA
Source organism: Vreelandella indica (assembly GCF_037070225.1). Lineage (NCBI taxonomy): Bacteria > Pseudomonadati > Pseudomonadota > Gammaproteobacteria > Oceanospirillales > Halomonadaceae > Vreelandella > Vreelandella indica. Next base: position 2,818 of record NZ_JBANSO010000039.1, on the reverse strand, counting down.
GCAAATAGCCGTTCAAGTTGGCGGCAGACAGCCGCAGCTCGTTTTCAGCATCATCCTGCAAGTTGGAAAGCGCTTGCTCACGCGCTAGGTGAGCAGCCTGCCAAACACATAACAGCAAGCCGAGCGAAATGACCAGTAGCCACAGGCGCCGCCAACGTAGCGGCAAAGGAGCCGGGGCTTGATTGGTCATGGCAGCGCTGTTCATGCCGGTGTCTTGCTACTGCCTTGGGCGCGGCGGAGGGCGCGCTGGGCGCGTGTCTCTGCCCGAGCCATTTCCAACAATCCTTCTTCGACAAACACTAGATGTTCGTGGGCGCGAGTGCGGGCATCTTCTGCGCGCCCTTCTAAAATGGCATTGAGTAGAGCGCGGTGCTGTTGCATTAATTGGCTGCGTGAACCTTCTTTGGCAAACAAGTGGGCGAGATTATTAACAATGCTTTTCTCCAGCAGGTGAAAAATGCCGCGAATGGTGTGTAGCAGCAAAACATTATGGGCAGCCTCGGCAATCGCAAGGTGGAACGCTGCATCCAGTTTCGCTTCTTGAATAGGGTCGGCACCGGCAAAACCGCCGTCGAGCTCTTCAAAGCGCTGAATAAGCACGGCTTTATCGGCAGGTGTTGAACGTAGTGCAGCGTAATAAGCAGAGATTCCTTCCATGGCATCTCGGAATTCGAGTAAATCCAGGTTGAACTCGTCGTGGCGGGAAAGCATTTCCAGCAATGGGTCGGTATAACCATTGCTGAGATCGTCGTTAACAAAAGTACCGCCGCCTTGGCGGCTGGTTAGTAAACCGCGAGCCGCTAGTTTTTGGATTGCTTCACGTAAAGAAGGACGCGAGACGCCGAAGCGTTCAGCCAATTCACGCTCAGGAGGCAGGCGTTGCCCTGGTTTTAGGCTGCCTTCCAACATCATGGCTTCTAGGCGCTCAGTAATTACATCGGCCAAGCGCTGCTGGCGGAGCGGTGGGTAGCTCATGTTGGTCGGCTCCTTTAATTGGTAAGACCAATATTAAGGGCTTTGAAGCCTTAGCTCAAGAGTCTGTAGGGTAGGGCGGTGCTGGGCCCCATGAATAGCGGCTTTAAACTAAAGTATAGCGCAGTGGAATGCTATAAAGCGGCATCATGGTTTGACACGCTTAAGACGCCTCACTAATGTTGGCGTTACTTTTTTGTCAATTGGTAAAACCAATTCTTACAATGGGGCGTCGGTGTAAAGCGCATCCATTGCATAGGCTATTGCACAGGGCTATCCATGATCATTTCAGCTTCCACTGACTATCGCCAAGCGGCCAAGCGTCGTATCCCGCCCTTTTTGTTTCATTATGCGGACGGCGGGTCTTATACCGAGCATACGCTGCGGCGTAATGTCGACGATCTTGCCGGTATCGCGTTACGTCAGCGCGTGCTGAAGGATATGTCTTCATTGTCATTGGAGACCGAGCTGTTCGGTGAGAACCTAGCGATGCCGATTGCTTTAGCGCCAGTGGGGTTGGCAGGCATGTATGCAAGGCGTGGTGAAGTGCAGGCTGCGCGCGCAGCTACTAATAAAGGTATACCGTTTACGCTGTCTACAGTATCAGTGTGTCCAATCGATGAAGTAGCCTCGGCAGTCGATCGGCCTATCTGGTTTCAGCTCTATGTGCTGAAAGACCGTGGCTTTATGAAGCATGCGCTGGAAAAAGCCAAGGCCGCTGGCGTCAAAACGCTGGTTTTTACCGTCGATATGCCGGTGCCTGGGGCGCGTTATCGTGATGCGCACTCTGGCATGAGCGGCAAGTATGGGCCAATCCGGCGAATGGCTCAGGCCGCAATGCATCCTTTCTGGGCCTGGGATGTGGGCGTTCATGGCCGCCCGCATGATCTGGGTAACGTATCTGATTATCGCGGTAAGCCAACGGAGCTTGAAGATTATATTGCCTGGCTTGGTGACAACTTCGATCCCGCTATTTCCTGGAAAGACCTGGAGTGGATTCGGGAATTCTGGGATGGACCGATGATCATCAAGGGCATACTCGACCCCGAAGACGCTCGTGAGGCGGTTCGCTTTGGTGCGGATGGCATTGTTGTTTCTAATCATGGTGGACGCCAGCTTGACGGGGTGCTTTCTACCGCGCGTGCTTTGCCTGCCATCGCCGATGCGGTTAAAGGGGACATAGCGATACTGGCTGATTCTGGTATACGCAGCGGACTTGATGTCGTGCGGATGATTGCTATGGGTGCTGACACGGTATTGCTTGGGCGTGCCTACATCTATGCCCTTGCTACTGCCGGAGAGGCTGGCGTTATCCATTTGCTTGAGTTATTCGAAAAAGAAATGCGGGTAGCAATGACACTCACCGGGGCACATAGCATCGCTGACCTCGGGTCTGATTCTTTGGTTCCAAATTCGCTCCGCGATGCCTATTGAGCGTCACTTGCGCCTTATTAATATCAATATTAAAAAAAGCCCTTGCCAACCCGGCAGCGAATCCGTAAAGTACGCATCCGCTGCCGGGGACGTCGAGCGTTACCAGCGGTGAGTGAAGGTGAAAACCTTCGGTTTGTCAGATAGTTAGCGATTTCGTGTCAGGGTTGTATAGATAGCGAAAATCGCACATTGACAACCACCAGGAAATGCGTAGAATACGCCTTCCTCGCTGCGGCAAGCCAAGTCAACGGCTCGCCAGGTTGCTTTCACAGTAACCAGGACAGCGAAACAGCTCTTTAACAATTTGATCAGGTAATTCATGTGGGCGCTTGCTGACGTTGGTGACAAATCACCAAATATCAAGGCAAGCGGTCATGACAATGTAAATTGAAATGAATTCGTTTGAACCTTG
>NZ_JBANSO010000038.1:0-31574 GCF_037070225.1 Vreelandella indica | reverse complement strand
GTCTTGCCCTTGCCATTCGCTAGTAGTTGTCGCCTACTATCCTGAATATCAGGGTGAGGCGGTGATCTTCCTACAGAGGACTTCCACCTCATTAGTTCATGCCCATGCTGGGCGTACACAAGTTGTTGTAGTTCGTTCCGGCCTGCGGCCTCCACCGGACGCCCCTGTCGGGCCGCCGCTAAACAAGAGCGTAAGAGCATCATTGATTCAGTGGCGGCAGGAGTATGATAATGTCATATCTCTCTCATTTTAAGAGCATCAGCCATGAGCATGCACCGGAAAACCATCACGCTGACTGAACAGCAAGACGGCTGGGTGAAAGCCCAGATTGAAAGCGGCCACTTTGGCAACGATAGTGAATACATCCGCGATCTCATCCGAAGGGATCAGCAGGCCAAACAACGTCTTGCCATGCTGAGGCAAGCCCTCGTTGAGGGTGAGTCAAGCGGGAACCCGAAACCCCTGGATATATCGGCTATCAAGGCGGCTGGCCGTAAGCGGATCAAGGCGGTTGATTAGTGCTTGAATTGAATGTCACGCCAAAGGCGGAATCTGATCTCATCGGAATTTGGGTGTATACCTGTGAGGAATGGGGCGTTGATCAGGCGGATAATTACCTGGATCGGCTTGAGACCGGCATGAAACGGCTGATTGATCATCCATCACTCGGCGCGAACTACGACCATGTTTTTTCTGGGTATCGCAGATTACAGGTCGAGCACCACGCTGTTTTTTATCAACTGCATGACTCGAAAGTGCTCGTTGTTCGTGTGCTTCACGAGGATATGGATGCTCCGGAAAGGCTTTTGGAGTAGTAGGAGCTATATTCTCGGCGCAGCTTCAATATCACCGCCCCGTGCCGTTGCCCCCCAACAAGCTGCAGCTTGAGGCCACCACCCTTAACCCCCAAATATCTGCTGCAAATCCGGCACGTTCTCTTCCTCTTCAACCATCGATAGCGACGCTTCAATAGCTTTTAGATGGCGGCTCATAAAGGCTTTGGCGCGTTCGCCGTTGCCTGCTTCCAGGTAGCCGATCAGGTCGTCGTGGTCGTGGGATTCGCAGCCTAGGTGGCCGCGGTGGCCATAAACGGCGAGAATCAGCGATGCGCGCGAGCAAAGCCGTTCGACAAACTCTGCCAGTGTAGCGTTGCCCGAAAGCTGTGCTAGGCGCACATGGAAGTCTGCCGATAGCCGAATAGCCACGCTCTGCTGGCCACTGCGCAGCGCTTGGCGCTCCTGGCGGGCCATTTCGCGCAGCTCCGCTGCTTCTTTTTCGCCCATGCGTCGCGCTACATCGGGCATTAATCCACACTCGATCAACTGGCGGGCATCGAATACGTCTTTGGCTTCGTCGGCGGTGGGTCGGGTGACGCTGGCGCCACGACGCGGTGTTAGCGTGACTAACTGCTCCAATGCCAAACGTTGCAGGATTTTACGAATACCGGTGCGGCTAATGCCGAACACGTCCGCCAGGGCATCCTCGCGCAGCCGGGCGCCGGGCTTTAAGCGCTGCTCAACAATCGCGTCGCTGACGGAGCGATAGATAGCATTGTGGCGCTCATCGCCCTCTTTGCTATTTTTAACTTCTTTAGCAGGAGCGCGCCGCTTTACCGGCGCCTGCGCATCACTCATAGCTAGCCTCTCTGATCATTCCTCCCAAGCGGTGATGATATCGCGCTCTTCATCGCTCATGTTGGTCATATTGCCCAACGGCATATATTGGCTGGCGACAACCTGCTGAATTTGCGCCTTTTGGCCCAGAATCTCATCCCAGCTATCGAAAGCAAACCCGGCGGGTGGCGCTGAAAAACCAGCATGATCGGGGTTGCGAGCGTGGCACTGAACACAGTGCTGCTCGATCAAGCCAGTGATTTGCGCCTGATCCGGCCCTTGCGCGCCGGCATCGCCGCTTGTGGATGAAGCGCTCGGTGCAGCTACCCAAAAGGCTAACAGAATAAGCGCGACCCCAAAGGCCGGATACGCGGTTTGGGTTTTGCCTGCATGCATCAAGACAAAGAACTGACGGATCAAGGCACCAGCAAAGATAAACAGCACCATCACCACCCAGGCAAGCTCGTGTGAGTAAATAAAGGAGTAGTGATTACTCACCATCAGCAACACGACCGGTAGCGTGAAGTAGGTGTTATGCACCGAGCGCTGTTTACCGCGTTTGCCATCCAGCGGATTGGGGGCATCGCCCGCCTTCATGGCTTTAACCATGCGGCGCTGGCCGGGGATAATCCAGAAGAAAACGTTGGCCGACATCGCCGTCGCCATGACCGCGCCCGTGAGCAAGAAGGCGGCGCGGCCGGTAAACATCTGCGTACTGAGATAAGCAACGACCACCATCATCACGGCAACAGCGATGCTGAGCAGACCGTCGCGGTCCATATTGGGGCTAATGCGCTTACACAGCTCGTTATAAACCACCCAGCCGCCCAGCAGGAATGCCAGCGCCAAAAAGTTGGCCTGCCAGCCGGTCATGTTGGCGGCCCACTCCCAGGGGCTATTGGGGTTTACCAGATAGAAACCCGGATTGACCATGTAGAGAATCACAAACAGCGCAAAGCCGGAAAGCCACGTGGTATAGGCTTTCCAGAATGACCAGTGCAGATCGTTGGGGAGCTTAGCAGGCGCAGTGGCGTACTTCTGATTGTGGTAAAAACCACCGCCATGCACCGACCACATTTCACCAAAGACGCCCTTCTCGCGGTCTTCCTCAGCCTTTGGTGTGCGCAGGCTATTATCCAGCATGACAAAATAGATCGATTCACCGATCCAGGCGATAGCCGCAATTACATGCAGCCAGCGAAGCAGCAAATTAACAAAATCGATTAGGTACGCTTGCATAAAATAAATCTCGTTAGGTTTGCCTGAAAACTCAGCGAGAGCAGCCAGGTTTCAGACAAATCAGCTACCGCGATAAGTTGAATAGCCATAGGGCGAGAGAAGTAGCGGCACATGATAGTGCTGGCTGGCATCCGCAACGCCAAAGCGCAGCGGGATTACGTCTAAAAAGCGCGGCTCATTAGCTTCAACGCCTTGGGCACGCAGGTAATCACCGGCATGGAACACCAGCTCGTACTCCCCTGATGTGAGCGCATCACCTTCTAAAATGGGTGCATCACAACGCCCGTCACTGTTAGTAATCACTGTACTCAGGTGTTGGCGCTCACTGCCTGTAAGGCGAAACACCTCAATAGTAATCCCCTGACCGGGCTGTCCTTTGGCGGTATCCAGTACGTGGGTGGTTAAACGGCCCATAGCCACTCCTTATTTATAACGTTGTTTGCTTTGCTTAACCTATTGGTCAAAGAGTACCGTTACTGCCATTTATTGTATACAGTAATTCCATCCACGCACCTTTTGAACCACCGTCGCTTTAACATTACCCGCTTTGGAGAGTGTCAATGCCAACATCTCACCCGTTACTGCTTTCACCCGCGCCTAGCAAGTGCAGCCTTGAAATGCTTACCCACCATTATGGGGATATTTATGAACACTCCCCCTGGGTGGCCGAAGCGGCCTGGCAGCACGGCCTGACGGAAGCCCACGACACCCCAGATGCACTGGCCGAGTTGATGGGGCTTATGTTGCAGCAGGCAAGCAGCGAACAGCAAATCAAGGTGATTCAGGCGCACCCAGATTTAGCCGGTAAAGCCGCGATGGCCGGTGAGTTAACTCAAGATTCTACCAGTGAGCAGGCAGGCGCCGGGCTCGACCAGTGCAGCCCTGAAGAGTTTGCGCGCTTTGAGTATCTTAATGCGGCGTACAAGGAGAAGTTTGGTTTTCCCTTTGTGGTTGCCGTGAAAGGGCTTGATCGACATGGAATTCTAGCTGCCTTTGAAGAGCGTCTGCACAACGATGCAGCCACCGAACGACAAACGGCAATTGAGCAAATTATCCGTATTGCACGTTTTCGGTTAAGGGCGCGTGCCGAACAATAAGCTGAAGCGTTAACGACTATTCGCCAATGGCTGCTTGCATTTATTTCTTGTATACACTTTTATTAGTAACTGGATGCAATAAATAAAAAATGCCACCCACTGCGAATAAAGGCTCTTTATGTCCACTCCGCCCGACGCTCAGACGCGGCCTTCGCGTACCATTAATCAAAACCCCGACGCGATGCCGCCGCTCTCAAAAGCGATTCCACTCGGCCTACAGCACATCATGGCCATGTTCGCTGGTAACGTAACGCCGCCAATTATTATTGCCGGCGTGATTGGCGCCAACCCGGCGGAGCAAATCTTTTTAATCCAGGTGGCGCTGTTTGTGGCGGGGGTATCCACTCTGGTACAAACCATCGGTATTGGACCAATAGGCGCCCGCCTGCCGATTGTGCAGGGCACCAGCTTTGGTTTTTTGCCGGTGGCACTCCCGTTGGCTAAAGCATTTGGCCTGCCCGCAGTGCTCGGTGCTTCCTTTGTGGCTGGGCTGCTACAAATTGTGCTCGGCGCTTTTTTAAAGAAGATTCGCCACTGGTTCTCGCCGGTAGTGACCGGCATCGTGGTGCTGCTGATTGGTATTACGTTGATGCCGGTAGGCCTCAATTACGCCGCGGGTGGCGTTGGCGCGGATGACTTCGCATCGCCTGGTAACTTGCTGTTGGCGCTGTTTGTCCTCAGCGTGACGATTGCCATTCACCAATATGGGCGTGGCTTTATAAAAGCGTCTTCTATTCTGTTTGGCTTAGTGGCGGGCTATGCGGTTGCCATCATTCTTGGCAAGGTCGATTTTACCTCGCTAAGTAACGCTGCTTGGTTCGCGCTCCCTAAACCACTGGAATACGGCATGACGTTTTCAGGCACCGCGATCGTCGGCATGACGCTGATTATGTTTGTGGTGGGGCTAGAAACGATTGGCAATATTTCTGCCATTACCACCACCGGGGCTGGCCGTCCCGCTAAAGACCGAGAGCTCTCTGGCGGCGTTATGGCCGATGGGGTAGCGACTTCATTTGCCGCCGTTTTCAACACCCTGCCCAACACCGCTTATGCGCAGAATGTTGGCCTGATTACCTTGACCGGCGTGGTTAGCCGCCATGTGGTGACTATCGGCGGGCTGCTATTGATCGCCATGGGGCTATTTCCCAAGCTGGGTGGGCTGGTGGCCGCCATGCCGCCTGCGGTACTTGGTGGGGCGGGCGTGGTGATGTTTGGCATGATCGCATCGGCGGGTCTTAAAATCATCAAAGAGTGCGAGCTTGATCAGCGCAATATGCTGATCATCGCGGTTTCGTTAAGCCTGGGGATCGGCCTGCCTGCCGTCGAGGCAATCTCAGAAACCATGCCTGGGCAATTGGGGCTGTTGCTTAAGTCGGGCTTAGTGCCTGCCGCCCTCGCCGCTTTATTGCTGGATGCCATCTTACCGGGCAAGCCTGACCGGCAAGCCAAGCTAGCTGCTGCAGAAGCTGAATCTAAAGCTAAGCGTTAACGGTCATTACACCTTTTGCCGTTAGCTAGATATAAAAAAGCGCCGCGCCCCTATAGGGCAAAGCGCTTTTAGACAGTCTAAAGTTTACTCTTTGCAAAACCAACTCATTACAAAGCTAACTTAATGCTTCGCTTTTTCTACCACGTTCTTAGTGGATTCTTCTGCCTGCTTCTGGCTATCTTCAGCAAAGCTTTGTCCGATTGACGTTACTTTTTCAGTATCGCCTTTTACGCGTTCCATGAATTCACTGGCTGTTTTCTGCTGACTTTCCATTGCTTTCTTGAAACTATCAGCGTCTTTTACATCAAGCCAAGTGCGCGCTTGTGAAATTGCCATATCAGAGTAGGCACGGAAAGCGTCCATTTGCGCACTGAAAAGCTGATCGTAGTAATCAAGGGCGGTTAACGTATAAGAACGCATGGGTGAAACAAAAGCGGATTCAAACTGTTGCGTTGTCTTATCAGTCGCTTTATTCATCTTAATATCTCCAGATGTGAGCTAGCACATAAACTCGCCTTCGTTAGGCGGTTGTTAGCCAGGCTGTTGCCTCTGCTGCCATTAAAGCTAGCAGTGCTTTTTGTGCAGCGCAACATGGTTTTTACTCATGCTGCGCCTGCTCACTTCTGGTTAGTGCAAAACGCTGTCGGCACCCCGACGACTAGCGGTTACCGAACAAATGCTTACGCGCTTGCTCGTCCATTTCCACACCTGCCTGGGGATTTACTTCTTCAACCAATGCGTACGCCCGGCGCACGGCTGGGCGTGCTTTGACCATCTCAAACCAGCGCTCCAGGTCGGGAAACTCTTCAATGGTTTGACGCTGTTTTTCCCAGGGCACAATCCAGGGGTAGATCGCCATGTCGGCAATCGAATAGTCATCGCCGCCCACATAAGTGTGATTCGCCAGGCGCTGATCCAACACGCTGTAAAGGCGATTGGTTTCACGCACGTAACGCTCGATGGCGTACTCAATTTTCTGCGGGGCGTAGTGGCAAAAGTGGTGGTTTTGGCCTGCCATCGGGCCTAAACCGCCCATTTGCCAGTGTAGCCACTGCAGCACGATGTAGCGTTCGCGGCCCGCAGCAGGCAGGAAAAGACCGCTCTTATCGGCGAGGTATTCCAGAATCGCGCCAGACTCAAACATCGAAAGCGGCTGCCCGCCATCCTTCGGCGCGTGATCGACAATGGCGGGAATGCGGTTATTAGGGGCGATGGTGAGAAATTCAGGGTCAAACTGCTCACCGCGGCCGATATTAATTGGCTTCACTCGATACGCCAGTTTGGCTTCTTCGAGCATGATGGAGATTTTGTGGCCGTTTGGTGTTGTCCAGTAGTACAGGTCAATCATTGCCATCTCCTTGTTGAAAACGTTGATTCACTCGCCATGAGTTTACCAAGCTTTCATATTAATCAGGCGGTACGTTAGCGTACCGCCCCTGTCAGCTATATCGCGCAGTTGGCGTTATAGATCGCGCACGGTCAGGGCCTTGCTAGCTTCTCCACCGTGTACGCTTAGCATACGCTTAAACCATTCATCGACCGGGTCGCCAGCCTCTACTAGCGTCTGTGTCGATACGACGTGCGCCCACATCATGCTGCCGAACAGTAGGTAATCGGAACCGGCAGGTGCATCGCCGTCTAAAAAGTCGCTGTCCCGTAGCAAGTCGCGCACAGGTGCTAATACCTGCTTGAGCTGCTGTTTGCCCTGCTCTGGCTGATGGAACTCTTCTAATGTGCAACCAAACCGCGCTTCACGAGCTTTGCGGAAATAGTCGCGATCGTTTGGGTGAATGGCCGCGAGCAGATCCATGGCAATAATGCGAAACAGTGCTGGTGTTACGCTACGTTCAACAAAGTATTTGAACAGTAAAACCCGCTGATAACTGGCCCCTTCACCCAGCATGGGGGCGTCGGGATAGGCTTTATCCAGATAGCGCATGATTTCAAAGCTATCGGTCACCACTTGATCGCCATCACAGAGCACCGGCACTTTGTCGTAGTCAGCAAACTCCAACGCTTTTTTGTCGAGGAATCGCCACGCCACGGTGGTGAATTCCAGGCCTTTGTGGGCGAGCGCCATGCGCACGCGCCAGCAGTAAGGTGAGAAGCGTAGCCGTTCATCTCGGCCGCACAGGTCATAAAGCTTTAGTGCCATCACTACCGCCTTTTTGTTAAGAGGATCGTTGGTAAAAAATAATGGGTAAAAGGGCTTAGAAGGCTCTCTTACACACTTAGCGTAGTTAACAATGAGCCCAACCATCTAACCGTGCAAGAGAGACTGCTTAGCACTGTCTATTAGTCTAATGGGCCAGCGGGGCACCCGCCTTGAAAAGACATCTAAAAATATTTTAAAAACAATAAATTAGGAAAAAACCAGTAGCGTAATCTTACATTCAAAACAAGCGTTACACTGGTAAGACCAATTTTCCAATGTAGTCATCTGGTTAGCCTAAACGTATCTTTCCCCTACACCCGGCAAGCGATACAAATGCTGGGCGGTTATTGCGGAGCATACCAAATTAATAACAAGGGGCAGTTCCTTCCATGAATGAAACGATACTTGCACTTCTGGCCTTCTTGCCGCTGTTGATGGCCGGTATTTTACTCGTTGGGTTTAAAATACCGGCCAAGATAGCGATGCCTCTCGTCTTCCTGACAGCCGCCATCATTGGCTTAACCGTTTGGGATATGTCGTTTAGCCGTGTCGCGGCTTCCACCATTCAAGGCTTGATCCAAACCGCTGGCCTTCTATGGATTATCTTTGGTGCCATCCTGCTGCTTAACACGCTTAAGCACTCCGGCGGCATTACGGCTATCCGTAATGGCTTCTCCGGTATTAGCCCTGACCGTCGCGTACAGGCGTTGATTGTTGCTTGGCTGTTCGGCTGCTTTATCGAAGGCGCGTCTGGCTTCGGTACACCAGCCGCCGTGGCGGCACCGCTGATGGTCGCGCTCGGCTTCCCGGCTCTTGCGGCAGTCGTCGTTGGCATGATGATCCAATCAACACCGGTCTCCTTTGGTGCGGTCGGTACACCTATTGTGGTGGGTGTTGGTAGCGGCTTGGATCGAGCGGGCATTACCACTGAACTTGACTCGGTAGGCTCCAGCTGGGATGTCTTCTTCCAACTGGTAACCAGCGAAGTGGCGATCACTCACGGCATCGTGGGTATTTTAATGCCGCTGATTCTGGTCACCGTCATGGTGCGTTTCTTCGGCGCTAACCGCTCCTGGAAAGAGGGGCTGTCGATTACTCCCTTCGCCATCTTCACCGGTATCTGCTTCGTGGTGCCTTACATGCTGGTAGGCGTGCTGCTTGGCCCTGAGTTCCCGTCGATGATCGGCGCGATGGTAGGCTTGGCGATTGTGGTTCCGGCGGCCAAACGCGGCTTCCTGATGCCTAAAGATACCTGGGACTTCCCTGAATCGACTTCGTGGCCAGACGAGTGGATCGGCAACCTGCAGATCAAGCTGGATGACGTTGTCGGCAGAGCCCCGATGTCCACCTTCAAAGGCTGGGTACCCTACGTATTGCTGGCGCTGTTCCTGGTCGCTTCGCGCACCATCGAACCGCTACGTGTCGCTCTGACCTCGATCAATCTCAGCTGGAACAATATTCTGGGTGAAGCGGGTGTTAGCGGCGGTGTTCAGCCGCTCTACCTGCCGGGCGGTATCATCCTGGCCGTGGTTATCGTGACCTACTTCCTGCATCGCATGAATCCGCAAAAAATGAGCGCAGCGGTGTCGGAATCCACTAAAACCATTTTTGGAGCTGGCTTCGTGCTGATCTTTACCGTGCCGATGGTACGTATCCTGATCAACTCCGGCGTTAACGGTGCGGACCTGGTCTCGATGCCGGTCATGATGGCACAGGCGGTGGCCGACAGTGTTGGCGGCATCTACCCCTTCTTTGCCCCGACGGTCGGTGCGATGGGCGCCTTCATCGCAGGCTCCAACACGGTTTCAAACCTGATGCTGGCAGAATTTCAGTTCAGTGTTGCTGAAACCCTGGGCCTTTCCACCGCCATGATGGTGGCACTACAAGCAGTCGGTGCGGCGGCGGGTAATATGATCGCTATCCACAACGTGGTTGCGGCATCAGCGACGGTGGGCCTGCTCGGCCGTGAAGGGGCCACCATCCGTAAGACGATTCTGCCGACGATCTACTACCTTATCTTTACCGGTATCATCGCCCTTATTGCGTTCTACGTGATTGGCGTAACGGATCCGTTAATGTGACCGTGAAGTAGCTCTGGCTGAAATAACGACGCTAGAAACGCAAACCCCCAGGCCAAGGCCTGGGGGTTTGCTATTTAGCACATCTAGTTTTACGCATTAATCGATGCGTTTTAGCTGCTGGCTATGGAGTTTGCCGCGTTCAACATAGCTCTCGGCATTTTTCTTCAGTCCCGCCACTGCCTCTTCAGAAAGCTCGCGCACGACCTTAGCCGGCGAGCCAACGATTAACGAGTTGGGCGGAAACACTGCGCCTTCCTTAATAAAGGCACCGGCACCCACCAGGCTGTTCTCACCAATCACTGCCCCATTAAGCACTACGGCTTGTATGCCGATTAAACACCCATCGCCGATGGTGCAGCCATGCAGCATTGCCTGATGCCCAACAGTTACGCCTTTACCTACCTTGAGCGGAAAGCCTGGGTCTGCGTGAAGCACCGCGCCATCCTGAATATTGCTCTCTTCACCTACTTCAAGATGGTCGGTGTCACCGCGCAACACGGCTTGATACCAAACGCTTGAGCGCGCTTTTAAGGTGACCTGGCCGATTACATCGGCCGTTTCCGCAATGTAAACATCGTCGTGAACCTCTGGGCGATGCTCGCCGTATTGATAAAGTGCCACGTTAACCTCCTGGGTTGTTATTGGTGTTTTGGTTGTTGGCTTTTCTATTGCCACTCCTCAAGGCGCATGGAGGAGCGCTCCAGCCGATCATGCTCTATCTCTAAATCACGCAGCAGCTGGCTAATGCTGGAGAGATGCTCCAGCGCTACCTGTTTTGCCTGCGCCGCCTCGCCGCTGACAACGGCATCATGCAATTGGGCATGCTGCTGATTGATCATCGCCCGCGGTACCGGCAAATGATAAAGGTGTTTGACCGAAGCGAAAACCGAGCTAAGCAGTAAGTCGGTCAGGCTTTGCAGCGTGTGTACCAATACCGGGTTGTGCGAGGCTTGGGAAACCGCTAAATGAAAAGCGTGATCGAGCCTGGCAAGACGCTCGACATCGATCGTCTCGGCTGTTTCCACGTAGTCGGCCATTTCACGATAACGCCGGGTGATCAACACTCGGTCGGCGGAAGTGCCTCTGTTTGCCGCTAACCACGCTGACTCTCCTTCCAGTAGAGCACGCACTTCCAGCAGATCAAACAGCGTGCGTGGATGATCTTTAAACAAGTGCATTAAAGGGCTTTGATTGCTGACGGGCAGTAGCGTAGCTACCGTTGAGCCGTGGCCCTGCCGGGTATCGATAATTCCTTTGCTGCGCAGAATTCTTAATCCCTCGCGCAGCGATGCGCGGGAGACGCCCAACCGGTCACACAGCCGTCGTTCCGAAGGAAGCAGCTGGCCGGGGCGAAAAACGCCATCAAGAATAAGCCGCTCAAGCCGGGTGGCCACTTGATCCGGCCTTCGCTGCCCGGGTGACAAGGCTTGATTTTCTGCTGCCATGGTGACTCTCCTGATGGGCAATATGACCAGCTTGCCAGCACTTCACCCAGTACTAAACAAAGAAGGCATCACTGTCGACCAATTACTGGTCAGACCAATGCACCACCACCTAGACAGATGGATAAAAAAAGCTCAAATTGAGGCCATGCTAGTTGGCGGTATGCGCCTAAATTTTCAACGTTTGCCTTTAATGATAATAAGCATGGGATGTCGTGATGAATATCCTCTTTGATGAGCGTCTGGACGGCGAATTGGTTCAGCGAGATAAAAGCGAGGTCTTGAGCGACCTGCAGCAAGCGGTCCCGGATATGACGCTGCTGCACCGTGAAGAAGACCTGCGCCCCTTTGAGTGCGATGGGCTAGCGGCCTATCGCGTGCTACCGATGCTGGTGGCACTGCCTGAAACCCTGGAGCAGGTAAAAGGGCTGCTGAAGCGCTGCTATGCGCTGGGCGTGCCCGTCGTTACCCGCGGCGCGGGCACCGGCCTCTCTGGCGGCGCGCTGCCACTGGAGCAAGGCGTGCTGCTGGTCATGTCGCGCTTTAGCAAAATACTGAGTGTGGACCCCGATGCCCGCATGGCGCGGGTTCAGCCTGGCGTGCGTAACCTGGCAATTTCTGAAGCTGCTGCGCCTTACGGACTTTACTACGCGCCGGATCCCTCCTCGCAAATTGCCTGCTCGATCGGCGGTAACGTGGCCGAAAATGCTGGTGGCGTACACTGCCTCAAATACGGACTGACAGTGCATAACGTGATGCGCGTCGACGTGCTCACCATTGAGGGAGAGCACATGACCTTGGGCGCCGAGTCTTTCGATGCGCCCGGCTTTGATCTGCTGGCGTTGATGAATGGCTCAGAAGGCATGCTTGGTGTAGTCACCGAAATTACCGTTAAGCTGCTGCCCAAGCCCGAAACCGCCAAGGTACTGATGGCCAGCTTCGACGATGTCGAAAAAGCGGGACGCGCTGTGGGCGACATCATTGCCGCTGGCATTATCCCCGGTGGCCTGGAGATGATGGATAAACTTGCCATCAAAGCCGCCGAGGATTTTGTCAAAGCGGGCTACCCTCTCGACGCCGAAGCGATTCTGCTCTGTGAGCTGGATGGCGTTGAAGCCGACGTGGACGACGATTGCAATACCGTACGGCGGGTACTTGAAAAAGCTGGGGCCACCAATATCCAGCAGGCCCGCGATGAAGCCGAGCGCGCCAAGTTCTGGGCCGGGCGTAAGAATGCCTTTCCTGCAGTGGGCCGTATGTCACCCGATTATTATTGCATGGACGGCACGATTCCACGCCGCGAACTCCCCCGCGTACTCAAAGGCATTGCCGCGCTTTCCGAGGAGAGCGGCCTGGCAGTTGCCAACGTATTCCACGCAGGTGATGGCAACATGCACCCGCTGATCCTGTTTGATGCCAATAAAGAGGGACAGTTGGCGCTTGCCGAAGAGGTGGGCGGCAAGATTCTTGAGCTTTGTGTCGCGGCAGGCGGCTCGATCACAGGTGAGCACGGTGTTGGGCGCGAAAAGATCAACCAAATGTGCAGCCAGTTCCAGCCGGATGAGATTAGCGTTTTTCATGCCCTGAAAGCGGCATTTGACCCTAAGCGACTGCTCAACCCCGGCAAGAATATTCCAACCCTGGCGCGCTGCGCAGAGTTTGGCGCCATGCATGTTCACAATAACGAACTGCCGCACCCGGATCTGCCCCGTTTTTAATAGTGACCTAGTCAAGATAACCACTAGGCAAAATAAATATTGGAATAGACCATGACCGAACTAGCGATGCATGCCGCCGACCGCGATATCGCTGACACGCTGTGTGAGCAGGTGCGCAGTGCATATGACGCACGCACTCCGCTACGTATTGTAGGCGGAGATACCCGCGCTTTTTATGGCCGACCGGTGGAAGGCCAAGCGCTGCAGATGGCCGAACATAGTGGCATTGTCAGCTACGACCCGGTGGAATTGATCGTCACCGTGCGCGCTGGCACGCGGCTAAGCGCCCTTCAAGCTGCGCTGGCAGAAAAACACCAAATGTTAGGGTTTGAGCCGCCCATGTTTGGCGAAGCCTCGACCATTGGTGGTGCCGTTGCGACCGGCCTTTCTGGCCCACGCCGCCCCTGGGCGGGTGCAGCGCGGGATTTTGTGCTCGGCACACGGATAATCACTCAAGAGGGCAAGCTGCTGCGCTTTGGTGGCGAAGTGATGAAGAATGTCGCCGGTTACGATCTTTCGCGCATGATGGCTGGCGCCCAGGGAACGCTTGGCGTACTGACCGATATTTCGTTTAAGGTGCTGCCGATCCCTAACGCCACGCACAGCCTGCGTTTATCACTCAACCTTAACGATGCGCTGAAAAAGCTGGCCGAGCTGGGCCGTCAGCCGCTACCGATCACGGCGGCTGCCTGGCATAACGGTGAGCTCTTTCTGCGCCTAGAGGGAGGCAAAAGCTCGGTACAGGCAACCCAGGAGCGCTTAGGCGGCGAATCGCTTGATCCAAGCTTCTGGGCGTCCCTACGCGATCATAGCCACCCTTTTTTCCAGCTCAACGACGGCCAAGCGCTGTGGCGGCTATCGCTGCCGCCCAATACCGCCCCGCTGAACCTGGATATTGCCGAAACCGATATTTTTTACGACTGGGCAGGCAGTCAGCGCTGGGTAAAAACAGCGCTGGACGCTGATACGCTGCGCGCCGCCTGCAAAGCAGTAGGCGGCCATGCCACCTGTTACACACCCCATGCCCAGGGCGGCGCCGTTGAGCCTTTCACACCGCTGAATGCGGTGGTGGAAAAATATCATCGTAACTTAAAGGCGGAGCTGGATGCCCATGGCATATTCAATCCCGGTCGTCTTTATGCGGCGTTTTAATCAGGAGAGCTGACATGCAGACGCAATTTACCGATGCCGACCGTCAGAAGCCGCACATACAGGAAGCAGATAGCATTTTGCGCACCTGCGTTCACTGCGGTTTCTGTAACGCCACCTGCCCCACCTACCAGCTGTTGGGCGATGAGCGCGACGGCCCCCGCGGGCGTATTTATCTGATGAAGGAGCTGCTTGAGAGCCGCGACGATGACGACCAGGTCACCGAAGAGACTCGCCTGCACCTTGACCGCTGCCTGACCTGCCTTAACTGTGAAACCACCTGCCCTTCAGGCGTGGAGTACCACAAGCTGCTCAACATTGGCCGTGCCGAAATTGAGCGCCGGGTGCCCCGCCCTGCTGGCGAGCGGGCTCAGCGCTATGCGCTGCGTAAGATGATGGTCGAACCTAAACGCTTTCAGGCGCTGCTAAAGCTGGGCCAAACCTTTAAGCCGCTGGTGCCTAGCAAGCTACGCAATAAAATGCCCGCTGAACCGATAGATGCAGGCGTACGCCCTGATGCGCACCGTCATACCCGGCAAGTGCTGATTCTGGAAGGCTGCGTGCAGCCGGGGCTGTCACCCAATACCAATGCGGCTACCGCGCGGATCCTAGATCGGCTCGGCATTAGCGTAACGCCGGTGGCTGAAGCAGGCTGCTGTGGCGCGGTTGATTTTCACCTCAACGCCCAGGACGATGGGCGGGCTCGTATGCGCGCCAATATCGACGCTTGGTGGCCCTACATTGAACAAGGCGCGGAAGCCATCGTGCAAACTGCCAGCGGCTGTGGCGCCTTTGTCAAAGAGTATGGTTACATGCTCAAGGATGATCCCGACTACGCTGAAAAGGCCAAAAAAGTCAGCGCACTGGCAAAGGATATCGTCGAAATACTGCGCGACGAGCCGCTGGAAGCGCTGCAGCTTAAAGAGCACCAGCGTTTAGCGTTCCACTGCCCCTGCACGCTGCAGCACGCCCAGAAGCTCAACGGCGCAGTGGAAGGCGTGCTTAGCAAACTCGGCTTTGCACTCACGCCCGTGAAAGATGCCCACCTGTGCTGCGGCTCGGCAGGCACCTACTCGGTCACACAGCCAGAGCTCGCCACCCAGCTGCGCGATAACAAGCTGAATGCGCTAGAAGCAGGCAACCCTGAGGTGATTGTGACCGCCAACATCGGCTGTCAGACCCATCTCGCCAGCGCCAACCGTACGCCGGTACGCCACTGGGTAGAAGTCGTAGACGCTGCCCTGGTATAACCCTGTACACTCGCTGCGCTTTCACAACGTATTAACGGTTGGGCGCAGCGCTTTAATCCCTATGATAAGAAGGATCCTTTGATGCAAACCAAAGCTGTTTTAGGCCAAGCCGACGTTATCCAAGTCCTCGACGCCGCACAGAAAGAAGCTGACAACAACAGCTGGCCGGTCACCATCGCCGTCACCGACGATGGCGGCCACCTGCTGGCACTGCGCCGTTTAGACGGTGCTGCCCCGTTCAGCGCCGATGTCGCTACCCAAAAAGCGCGTAGCGCGGCCCTGGGTCGTAAAGAGACCCAAGTGTTTGAAGAGATGATTAACGGTGGCCGCACGGCGTTTGTCTCTGCGCCGCTACAGGGTCTGCTATCTGGCGGCGTGCCGATCATCGTGGATGGCCAAGTCGTCGGCGCTGTTGGCATCTCTGGCGTCAAGCCAGATCAAGACGTGCAAATTGCCAAAGCAGGCGTCAGCGCAATCGCCTAACACTTCCATAGTAAGTAACAAAAGCAAGTAACAGCACCGTGCAGCTCATTGACTGCACGGTGCTGTTAGCGTGTTATGTACACGCAATAAAAAAGCCCGAATCTATGATTCGGGCTTTTTTGGAATTTTTTCGGCTTTATCTTAATGACTGCCGACAGGTGCTTAATGGCGGACCGGACGAGACTCGAACTCGCGACCTCCGGCGTGACAGGCCGGCATTCTAACCGACTGAACTACCGGTCCACTGTAAGAAACATAACCATTCAACAGACAATTTAAGCGGTTCAGAGGCGCATAAATGTGAAACTGAATGGTGGGTGGTACTGGGTTCGAACCAGTGACCCCCAGCTTGTAAGGCTGGTGCTCTCCCAACTGAGCTAACCACCCGGGATATTGAAAGCTTATCGCTTATCAATATAACTACTTATTAAGTTATCGTGGCGGACCGGACGAGACTCGAACTCGCGACCTCCGGCGTGACAGGCCGGCATTCTAACCGACTGAACTACCGGTCCGAATAGCGATAACTAAGTATGCAGATAAACATAATGATGGCGGACCGGACGAGACTCGAACTCGCGACCTCCGGCGTGACAGGCCGGCATTCTAACCAACTGAACTACCGGTCCGCATATACATCAGTTACTGCATCACGTTTCCAGGGCACCAAATAAATGGTGGGTGGTACTGGGTTCGAACCAGTGACCCCCAGCTTGTAAGGCTGGTGCTCTCCCAACTGAGCTAACCACCCGCTGGTCACGTGGCGCTGCATTCTACAGAAGCCTCTTGAAATGTCAACACGTTGTGTTTAAATTTTTGATTTAAACCAGCGTACTGCACGTTCTCGCGGCAACCGCTAACTGAGCGCGGACGAAGGATGCCGCAACTATGGCTGCTTCGTCAATCAAAACTTGCTGATTTACTCCAGAACTTCGTCGTGGCTTAAAATCATGGTCGCCATCGGTTAGCCAATGAACGTGTAGGGAGTCAGGTAAAGCGTAGTAGGCCACCTCATCACGAGAGCCAAACGGATCACGCTCACCTTGCAGAATCAGCATAGGCATAGAGATGTCAGGAAAATGATCGGTGCGAAGGGAGTCAGGCTTTTTGGGCGGGTGAAACGGATAGCCTGCCGCAATGACACCTGCACAGCGATGCTGGCTGGCAAAGAGCGATGCCACACGCCCGCCCATGGATTTACCCCCAACCCACAAAGGCGAACCACTGCATGACGACAGCAGGTCATACCAAGCAGCAAAGTGTTCCAGCGTTTTCTTGACGGGTGGCGGAGGCCGGCGCTTTGCTTCCTCGCTCATCTGCTGCATATAGGGGAAATCGATCGCCCACACTTGTAGCCTCTCACTGGCCAGCATCGCGGCAAATTGCCGCATAAACTCAGATAGGTGGCCTGCCCCGGCGCCATGAGCTAGCAGAATTCGCCCCAGCTCAGGGATGCCCGAGACGCTCACCGGGCCAACCCCCTCCACGAGAAACCGCTGAACAGCGGGGCTGGCGGTGCGTTCACGCAACGCCTCTGGGGTGATGGCCTCAAACCCAAGATCAGCGTAATAGGACACTCAGCCCTCCTAATAATTCAACGTTACATCCATTGGCGTGTTCAGCTTAGGGCGCGGCTGCGATAGAATCTAGGCCGGATCTTGACCTGCATCATCAAGCGGGTGGCCGCATCCGTGCAAAATGCCACGGGTTACCCCCTAACCGCGTTCGATGGGAACATGAAATGAGCACAGCATTGGAACACCCGACCTACAATTACAAGGTGGTTCGGCAGTTCGCGATTATGACCGTTGTGTGGGGCATCGTAGGTATGGCGCTTGGCGTTATCCTTGCCTCCCAACTGGTCTGGCCGCAGCTGAACCTCGGCCTACCTTGGACTAGCTTCGGGCGCCTGCGTCCGTTACATACTAACGCCGTTATCTTCGCCTTTGGTGGCTCAGCGCTCTTTGCAACGTCCTATTACGTTGTCCAACGAACGTGCCAGACACGGCTATTCTCGGACAGGCTGGCGGCCTTTACGTTCTGGGGCTGGCAAGCCGTTATTATCTCAGCGATCGTGTCGCTCCCCATGGGCTACACCACGACCAAGGAGTACGCTGAGCTAGAGTGGCCGATCAATATATTGATTGCAGTCGTTTGGATCAGCTATGCCATCGTGTTCCTGATGACGATTAAAAAGCGCACCACGTCGCATATTTATGTGGCGAACTGGTTCTTTGCGGCGTTTATTTTAACCGTTGCAGTGCTGCATATCGTCAACAACGCGGCGATCCCGGTTACCCCAATGTACTCCACCTCGATCTACGCTGGTGCGGTGGATGCCATGGTGCAGTGGTGGTACGGCCATAACGCGGTAGGCTTTTTCCTGACCGCTGGCTTCCTGGGCATGATGTACTATTTCGTGCCGAAGCAGGCTGAGCGACCGATCTACTCTTACCGTCTTTCCATCGTCCACTTCTGGGCGCTGATCATGATTTACATGTGGGCAGGTCCGCACCACCTGCACTACACGGCGCTGCCGAACTGGGCACAGTCGCTGGGCATGATCATGTCGATCATCCTGTTGGCGCCCTCTTGGGGCGGCATGATCAACGGCATGATGACCTTGTCAGGCGCCTGGCATAAGCTGCGCACGGATCCGACACTGCGCTTCTTGGTAGTGGCCCTATCGTTCTACGGCATGTCGACGTTTGAAGGCCCGATGATGGCCATTAAAACGGTCAACGCGCTGTCGCACTACACGGACTGGACCATTGGCCACGTTCACTCCGGTGCGCTCGGCTGGGTAGCGATGATCACTATCGGCTCAATGTACCACCTGATCCCGCGCGTATTCGGTCGCACTGAAATGTACTCGGTCAACCTGATCGCCGTGCACTTCTGGCTGGCCACGATCGGTACCGTGCTGTATATCGCCTCCATGTGGGTAAACGGTATTCTGCAGGGCCTGATGTGGCGTGCGATCAACCCTGACGGCACCTTGATGTACACCTTCGTTGAATCCGTTGAAGCCAGCGGGCCGGGCTACTTTGTTCGCTTAATCGGCGGCCTCTTCTGGGTCACCGGTATGCTGATCATGGCGTTCAATGTGTACATGACCGTTAAACGTCGTGAGGCTATCAGCCATTCAGCGCCACAAGCTGCCTAAACCGGGGAAGTTGAGACCAATGAAACACGAGATTGTCGAAAAAAACGTTGGCCTGCTTGCCGTGTTGATCCTTGTCGTGATCAGTTTCGGCGGCTTGGCTGAGGTGGTGCCGCTGTTTTTCCAGAAGCAGACCACCGAGCCGGTTGAAGGCCTGGAGCCGCTGTCTGCTCTGGAGCTGGAAGGCCGTGACATCTACCGCCGCGAGGGCTGCGTGGGCTGTCACTCGCAAATGGTGCGTCCGTTCCGCGCGGAGACCGAGCGCTACGGCCACTACAATGTGGCAGGTGAGCAGGTTTACGAGCACAACTTCCTATGGGGTTCCAAGCGTACCGGGCCAGATCTGGCGCGTGTTGGCGGCCGCTATAGCGACGACTGGCACCGTGCTCACCTCTACAATCCCCGAGATGTAGTCCCTGAATCGGTTATGCCGGCTTACCCCTGGCTGTTTGAAAATACCCTCGATGGTGACGCTACTCCCGCTAAAATGCGCACCCTGCGCCAGCTAGGCGTGCCGTACACCGACGAAGATATTGCCAACGCAACTGACGATGTTCGCGGTACTCAGGAAATCACTGCCCTGGTCGCGTACCTACAGCAGCTGGGAACCGTGCTCGAGGGCACTCGCTAAGTTATGGATACGGGAACTTTTCGCGGTCTCATCACGCTAATCTTGATTTTCGCGTTTATTGGCATCGCCCTCTGGGCGTACTCCAAGCGACGCAAGCCAGATTTCGACGAAGCGGCTAATTTGCCCTTTGCCGACGACGATGAGCTACCGACCAGTGACAAGCACGCTTCGCGTGAACGCGACAGCGAAGCGCATTCCCGCGACGACAGGGGAGATAAGAAGTTATGAACAATCTATGGGGTGACTCCCTATCCGGCTTCTGGAGCGCCTGGATCATTATCATTACGCTGGGCACGATCGCGCTGAGCGTATGGATACTACTGGCCAACCGCCGCACCGATAAAACGCCTGACGCGGACGGTAACGTTGAAACCACGGGCCATGCCGCCGATGGCATCGAAGAGTATGACAACCCACTGCCAAAGTGGTGGTTTCAGCTATTCGTCTTGACGGTGGTCTTTGCACTGGGCTACCTGGTGTTTTATCCCGGCTTGGGCAACTACGCGGGGATACTGGGCTGGTCGCAAGAGGGCCAGTGGGAAGAGGAAGTCGCTCAGGCCGAAGAGCGTTTCACACCGATTTTTGCCCAGTATCAGGAAGTGCCCATTCCTGAGCTTGCCGAAGATCCCGAGGCGATGCAGGTTGCTGAACGTATCTACCAAAACAACTGCGCGGTGTGTCACGGTTCCAACGCTCAGGGCGGTTACGGCTTCCCCAACCTGACCGACGACGACTGGCTGTACGGCGGAGAGCCCGACAATATCGTTCAAACGCTGACGAATGGCCGTAACGGTCTGATGCCTTCCTGGCAGCAGCTGGGGCAAAACAATATTGAGAACCTGTCTCAATACGTGCTCTCACTGTCTGATGAAGCGCATGACGAGGCACAAGCTGAACAGGGCGAAAGCACTTTCACAGCAGTCTGTGCGGCTTGCCACGGCCCAAGCGGCACGGGTAATACAGCCCTCGGCGCGCCTAACTTGACCGACAATACCTGGCTCTACTTGGCGCCCGGCCAAGAAGTAGGTGACTCCATCCGTCAAACGCTACGCAATGGCCGTAACGGTCATATGCCAGCGCAAGCGGCTTATATTGGTGAAGAGCGTGTTCACCTGGTCGCCGCCTACGTGTATAGCCTGCGCTTAGCGGACTGATTAACTGCTCAGCCATACTCGCCAAGAAAGGGTGCGGCCTCAAACCGCACCCTTTCTTTATGCACAACCCGATACAATATTGACCATGCACTCGCCTTCATGAGACTGGGGGTGCTACCTCTCCTGCCTTCTGAGCCGGGAATACCGCCATGGAAAAGATACCAACCCAAGACGTCACGCCGAATCCGGTGGGGCATCACACGCCTCCACAACAACCGGTTACTCAGGAAATGTACGCCAAACGGCGTCACATTTATGTGCGAGAAATTAAAGGTATTTTCCAGAAACTACGCCGCAGTACTAACTGGGCGTTAATGCTGATGTTTTTCCTATTGCCCTGGATCAATGTTGGCAACCGGCCCCTCATTCTGTTCGATCTGCCTAATCGCGAATTCCATATCTTTACCGCCACGTTCTATCCGCAGGAGTTCATACTGCTATCGTGGCTGTTGATCATTTGTGCTTTTGGGCTGTTTTTTATTACCGTTTTTGCGGGCCGGGTGTGGTGTGGTTATACCTGCCCGCAAAGCGTTTGGACCTTTCTGTTTATCTGGCTTGAACACCGCATCGAAGGCTCGCGCAATCGGCGTATCAAGCTCGACAATCAACCGATGACGGCGGATAAGGCTTGGCGAAAAACTGCTAAGCACACTGCTTGGCTATTGATAGCGCTCGCTACCGGCATCACCTTTGTGGGTTACTTCACGCCAATTCGTGATTTAGTGACAGAGCTCCCCACCCTTGAAGCCCATGGCTGGTCCTACTTCTGGGTGGGCTTTTTCCTGGTATTCACTTACCTGAACGCGGGTTGGCTGCGTGAACAGGTGTGCATTTATATGTGCCCCTATGCCCGTTTTCAATCGGTGATGTTTGACCGTGACACACTGATTGTCTCCTACGATGAGTCCCGTGGTGAACCCCGTGGCCATCGCCCTAAAAGCCTGAGCCATCTAGAGGCCCGTGAAGCAGGATACGGCGACTGTATCAATTGCGATCTTTGCGTTCAGGTATGCCCTACCGGTATCGATATCCGTGACGGACTGCAGTATGAGTGCATCACCTGCGCCGCCTGCATCGACGCCTGCGACAGCGTAATGGACAAAATGGGCTACCCGCGGGGGCTGATACGCTACACTACCGAAAACGCGCTTGAGGGCAAAAAGAGCCATATCATGCGCCCTCGCCTGCTAGGCTACTTTGCCGCATTGGTGCTAATGATAGGCACTTTTGCCTGGGCGATTAATGACCGCATGCCACTTAACTTTGACGCTGAGCGCGAGCGCACCCAACTTTACCAAACGACCCGCGACGGCCTGATTAGTAATGTGTTTACCCTGACCATTCGTAACCTTGATGACCAGGATCACACTTACCAGCTGAGCGTTTCCGGGCTGCCCAGTTTAGCCTTAGATAGCAATATGATTGACGTGCCTGCGGGTGAGTCGCGCTTAGAAGTCGTTACAGTGACCGCTAGCCCTGACGAACTACAGCAACCCAGTCACGACATTGTATTCACACTGCAGGCTCAGCAAGACGAACGTATTCGCCTTGAGCGGGATGCCCGCTTCCTGGGCGATATTAGGAGATAAACGACGATGTCATCCCTACCCTCTAGCGAGAAGGTGATCCCCTGGTACAAGCAGTTTTGGCCATGGTTTCTAATCGGCATTCTGCTCTCATCCATTATGTTCAGCATAACCTTTGCCGTTATGTCAGTTAAAAGTTTTGATGGCATGGTAGTGCAAGAGGATTACTACGAGCATGGCAAAGCCATTAATATGGTACTTGCCAAGCAGGAGCAGGCGCGCACTCTGAACTTAAGCGCCGAGCTACGTCTTGATCCGATGACCAGCGACATCGTGGTTGATTTAAGCGGCGATGCGCGTCCCGACAAGCTCTATCTGGACCTCATCTTCCCTACCGAGGATGACCGTGATCAATCGTTCATACTGGAGCATGTCCGTGACGGCCGCTATATCACCCAGGGCCCTGACAACCTGCGCTACCGCTGGTACCTACAGATTCAGCCCGCACTAGAAGATGCCGACTGGCGTCTGACGGGTGAAGCGACGTTCCCTAATGAAAATAGCGTCGCGCTATTGCCAGGAGGGCGTCCAGAAAGCGAATGAGCAACGCCGTGCCTGCCTCTGACTGCTACCACTGCGGTAACCCGGTGCCCGCTGCGGCACCCTGGACGATTACCCTGGATGACCACACCCACCCGCTCTGCTGCCCCGGCTGCGAAGCGGTGGCTCATGCCATTGTCGATGGCGGGCTAGAGAGCTACTACCGCTACCGAACCGAACTTCCCGAACGCCCCGATGAACGCCAAGCCGCCAAAGCGGACACGTGGTCGGTATTTGATGATCCCGGCCTGCAAGCGCAGTTTGTTCACCCTGATGGTGATGAGGGCAATGTCAAAGCCACCCTCGCCATTGAAGGCATTACCTGCGCCGCCTGTGCGTGGCTGATTGAACACCGCCTGAATGCGTTGGAGGGAATTACCACCAGCGCGGTGAATTTAACCCACCACCGACTGCGCGTGAGCTGGGACCCGCAGCAGCTTAAACTCTCGCAACTACTAGCCGAACTGGCTGCAATTGGCTACGACGCTCAGCCTTACGAACCGGATCAAGCCCAAGCACGCATGCAGCATGAAGAGCGCATGAACGTGCGTCGATTGATCATCGCTGCAGTAGGCATGATGCAGGTGATGATGTTCTCGATCCCCATTTATGTCTCCGGTCCCGGTGAAATCAGCGACGATTTCTACGCGCTGTTCCACTGGCTCTCGTTTGCCTTAGCAACGCCGGTAGTATTTTTTTCCGCCCAGCCGTTCTTTCGTAATGCCCTGCGAGACCTGCGCACCGGTGTATTGGGTATGGATGTGCCAGTATCGCTGGCGATCGGTGGGGCTTATCTTGCCAGCAGCTATGCGGTGCTGTTTAACGTCGGCGAGGTCTATTTTGACTCGGTCGCCATGTTCACCTTTTTCTTGCTGTTTGGGCGCTACGTGGAAGGCCGAGCCAGGCGCCGTAGTGGGCATAGCGGCAATGTGCTGAGTGGCGTGCTGCCGATCTCGGCCACGCGGCTGGAAAGCGACGGCAGCGAACGCATTCTACCCGCGAGCGAACTCGCCCCGGATGATCGAGTCCTGATCAAGCCCGGCCACGGCGTGCCTGCCGATGGCGTGATTGAGGAGGGAGAATCGAGCCTGGATGAATCCATGCTGACCGGCGAATACCTGCCGGTCACCCGCCGGGTGGGCGACAGCATTACCGGCGGTAGCCAGAACATGGAAAATCCGCTGGTGATCCGTGTTACCCACGCCGGGCGCGATGCCCGAGTGGCGGGCATTGTCGATCTCACCGACCGCGCCTTTGCCAGCCGCCCGCGGCTGGCCCAGATGGCAGCACGCATGGCCCACCTATTTGTGCTCCGCCTGTTAGTGGTAACCGCCTGCGTCACCATCGCCTGGTGGTTTATCGACCCCTCGCGGATGCTCTGGGTACTACTTTCGGTGCTGGTCGTGACCTGCCCTTGTGCGCTGGCGCTGGCCACCCCCGCGGCCCTGACCGCAGGCCATGGTCAACTGCGCAAGCGCGGCGTGTTGATCACCCGTGCCGATGCCATGGAGACGCTCTCCAACGTAACCCGAGTAATCTTTGACAAAACCGGCACGCTCACCCGCGGCGAGATGCACCTGACCCAGACCAAACCGTTCGGCGAATTAACCGCCGAGCGTGCCCAGGCGATTGCCGCGGCGCTCGAAGCCCACTCAGAACACCCTATCGCCCGCGCCTTTCGTCCGTTTCGGGATGCAACGCTTCAGGCAAAAGATATTCATAGCCATACCGGTCAAGGACTAGAGGGCACGCTAAACGGCGCGCGCTGGAAGCTGGGCAAACCAGAATTTTCCACTGGAGAACCCATTTCGGCACCCGCCAGGGGGCAATGGCTGCTGCTGAGCGAAAACGGCGAACCCCGCGCCTGGTTTGGTCTTCATGATGGCATTCGTGATGACGCTGCTGCCACGATCAAAGCCCTACAGGCCCAGGGGCTAACCGTGGAGCTGCTCTCCGGTGATACCGTCGATGCTGTGGAGAGCCTGGCCAACCAACTCAACATAACGACGTGGCACGCAGGCACCAGCCCAGAAGGCAAACTGGCCCGGATGAAAGAGCTTCAAGCCGCTGGCGAAACCGTGGTGATGATTGGTGACGGCATCAACGACGTGCCGGTGTTAGCCGGTGCTGATGTGGCAATTGCCATGAACGGTGCGACGGACTTAGCCCGCACCCGCGCCGACGCGGTGCTGCTCAGCCCACGCCTGATGCGGATTTTTGAGGCTATCGAGATTTCCCGCGCGACCCGGCGTATCATGCGCCAGAACATGATCTGGTCAGTATGCTACAACTTTTCGGCGCTGCCGCTGGCGGCCATGGGGCTGGTGCCACCCTGGATGGCGGCCATTGGTATGTCGCTCAGCTCGCTAGTGGTGGTGGGTAACGCGCTGCGGCTGTCACGCTGGCGTACGACGCCGCCCGCCTCTTCGCCAAGCGCTTCAACACCGGTAACCGCATGACGATTCTGTATCTACTCATTCCGCTTTCACTGATTCTGCTGGGCCTC
This sequence comes from Vreelandella indica, assembly GCF_037070225.1. Lineage (NCBI taxonomy): Bacteria > Pseudomonadati > Pseudomonadota > Gammaproteobacteria > Oceanospirillales > Halomonadaceae > Vreelandella > Vreelandella indica. The sequence goes on along the minus strand of NZ_JBANSO010000038.1, from coordinate 6,278 downwards.
GCCGTCTGGGCATTTTTCTGGGCGGTGAAAAATGATCAGTTCGACGACTTGGAAGGCCCGGCGCACCGCATTTTGTTTGATGAAGATGAGAATGACCTCAACCCCGAACAGCGACGCCAGCGGCAGCAGACCAAGCACCGCCCTGCTGCCCCCTCCGACACACACTCACCCGACGACCAAGAGCCCCGGCCATGAATCCAACCGGCCTTGACCTGCCGCCACTGCTGGCGGCGTTCGTGTTTGGTTTGATGGGCGGCGCCCATTGCATTGGCATGTGTGGTGGCATTATGAGCGCGCTCACTTTTGCAGTGCCCCCCAGCATGCGCCATCCGGCGCGTATGGGAGGCTTGCTGCTCAGCTATAACGCAGGTCGCATCACTAGCTACATGAGCGCAGGTGCGCTGGTAGCCCTACTAGGCACGCTATTTTCCCTCTCTGCCACGGCGCGAATGCTGCTACAAGTGTTTGCGGCGCTGATGCTGATCCTGATGGCGCTGTATATCGCCAACTGGTGGAAAGGGCTGCTTAAAGTTGAAGCGGTAGGCCGCCGTCTATGGCGCTTTATCGAGCCGGTAGGGCGACGTTTAATGCCCGTAGTTCATTTACCCCAAGCCTTTGCGCTGGGGGCGATATGGGGTTGGCTGCCCTGTGGGCTGGTCTACTCCATGCTGGCCTGGAGCTTAGCGATTGCCGACCCGCTCCAGGGCGCACTATTGATGGGCGCCTTTGGACTGGGCACGCTGCCTGCGCTGCTGGCCACCGGGCTTGCCGCGCGCCAGTTAAGCCACCTGATTCGTCACCCAGCCACGCGCAGCGTCGCAGCCATAACGATCATTGCGTTCGCGTTGTGGCAACTGTGGACAGTCACCGCACACCATCTTCATTAACTTATCTGCATTAACATGACGTGGCTCAATATTTATATCGGCGCCGCGCGTTAGGCTGGCTCTGGCTTTGAAAAAACAGCCTTTAAAACGCCCCTTTTAACGCCGGAGCCACTTCATGCCCGTTCATGCCCCCGCGGCTTCTTCTACGATGACTTCAACCATGGCCGGGGCAGCACCGGAGCAGAAAGAGTGGGATGAAGCCTTGCTACGCCGTTACGATACCAGTGGCCCGCGCTATACGTCTTACCCCACGGCGTTGTCGTTTCACGACCAATTTACCCCGAGCGATTTGACCCAGGCGTTAGAGCGCAGCAATGCCAGCCAACGTCCTCTTTCGCTGTATGTGCATATCCCCTTCTGCCGCAAGATTTGTTTTTACTGCGCGTGCAATAAAATCGCCACCAAGAACACCGCCCTGGCCGAGCCGTACCTATCCCGGCTTGACCGTGAAATGGTGCTGACCGCTCGCCACCTGGATACCACACGACCGGTGAAGCAGTTGCACTGGGGTGGCGGAACACCGACGTTTCTTAACTTGAACCAGATGGGCGACTTGATTGATCGTCTGGACGCGCGCTTTGGTCTCTCGTCCGCGTCTGATCGCGATTACGCGATTGAAATCGACCCACGCGAAGCGGACGTATTTACGCTGCGCCACCTGCAATCGCTCGGTTTCAATCGCATCAGTTTAGGCGTGCAGGACTTAAGCCCGCTGGTGCAGAAAGCCATTAACCGTATTCAGCCACGGGTACTCACCGAGACGCTGATGGATGAAGCACACCGGCTGGGCTTTCGTTCGCTCAATCTCGATTTAATATACGGCTTACCCTTTCAGACTGAAAAAAGCTTTGCAGACACCCTGCGCCAAGTGATCGAGTTAAATCCCGCACGGCTTTCTGTGTTTAACTACGCCCACATGCCCGAGCGCTTTGCCCCCCAGCGGCGGATTAACATCGATGACCTGCCGGGCAGCGAAGAGAAGCTGGCGATTCTGCGCACCACGATTGAGATGCTCACCGCGGCCGGTTATGTGCACATCGGCATGGATCACTTTGCTCGTCCTGATGACAGCTTGGCGATCGCCCAGCGCGAAGGCTCGCTCCAGCGCAACTTTCAAGGCTACTCCAGTCACGCCCAGTGCGACTTAATCGGGCTTGGCGTGTCGGCGATTTCTCGCGTCGATGACGTCTATGCACAGAACCCTAGCGATCTGGCCCGCTATGAAGCAGCGCTGGATCAAGGCCAATTGGCAACCGTACGTGGGCTGCGCTTAAGTGACGATGACCTGATCCGCCGGGACGTTATTGAGCGACTAATGTGTGATATGCGCATTGATCTGGCCGCCATCGGTCAACGCTGGAACATTGATGCCCCGCGTTACTTTGCGCAAGCGCTTGAGCACTTACAGGGCGCCGAGCGAGATGGCCTGCTGACGCGCAGCGGCGACCAGCTTAGCGCGACGCCCATGGGACGGCTGCTGATTCGTCACTTAGCCATGGCGTTTGATGCTCACCTGCCGCAGCAATCAGGCAAGCACTACTCAAAGATTGTGTAAACAAGCTATCGCTAACGAAATGAAGCTTCCATACTAAGAGAAGCCTACCTCAGCACGGCGTAATGATTACCTGCCACTCACGACGCTACTCAAGGAGTTATGCATGTTGGAACCCATGAGCCGCCGACGCTCGCTACTCCATGAAGCTCGCTGCCAAACCTGCAGCTTGAGCTCACTATGCTTGCCACTTGCCCTTGAGATAGACGATATGGGCCAGTTCGATGCCATTATTCGTCGTCGCGCACCGCTGAAAAAAGGCGAGCCACTATTTCGCCAAGGCGATACTTTTACCAGCGTTTATGCGGTACGTTCGGGCAGTTTGAAACAAGTCACATCAGAGGGAAACGGCAGCGAACAACTGACCAATTTCTACCTCCCCAGCGAACTAGTGGGGTTGGACGGGATCGATGAAGAGCACTACCCAGGGAGTGTAATTGCCCTGGAAACGACCACCGTTTGCGAGATTCCCTTTGATCGCTTGGACTCACTCTCTGAGGAGTTGCCCGAACTGCGTGGCCAACTGTATCGCAGCATGAGCAAAGAGTTGCGCGACGACCGGCGCATGATGCGCCTGCTGTCACGTAAAACCGCCGACCAGCGGCTGGCGAGCTTTTTAATCACGCTTTCAGATCGTTTTCGTCGGCGTGGCTACTCGCCCTACAGTTTCCGCCTTTCCATGCCCAGGGCCGATATCGGCAACTATTTGGGTTTAGCGGTGGAAACCGTCAGCCGGATTTTAAGCCGCTTCCAGCAGCAGAGCGTAGTGGCGGTATCCGGGCGAGAGGTCAATATTCTTGATATGCAGCGCTTAATCACCCTCGCCGAAGAGGAGCAAAACGCTAGCTGACGTTAAATGCCTGGATACGCCCGGCCAGTAGTTCTGCCTGTTTGGCTTCTAGCCCTTCAAAATCAAAGAGATTGCGATCCGCTAGCTGGGAAGGCGCAATATTGGTAACGGCTTTAAACATGCTTTCCAGGCGACCGGGGAATTTTTTGTCCCACTCGGCGAGCATCTCTTTGACGACCTGACGCTGCATATTGGGCTGCGAACCGCATAGATTGCAGGGAATAATCGGGAATTCCATCAGCCGTGAAAACTCGGCAATATCCGCCTCTTTACAGTAAGCCAACGGCCGAATGACGATATTTTTACCATCATCAGAAAGTAGCTTAGGCGGCATCGCTTTTAAGTTGCCGCCAAAGAACATATTGAGAAACAGGGTTTCAAGGATGTCTTCACGGTGGTGGCCCAGGGCAATTTTATTGGCGCCAATCTCTTCGGCAAAGCCATACAGCGAACCGCGGCGCAGGCGTGAACAGAGCGCGCAAGTCGTTTTACCTTCTGGCGTTTTTTCTTTCACCACCGAATAAGTATCACGCTCGACAATGTGATATTCCACGCCCTGCTTATCCAGATACGCAGGCAGCACATGCTCGGGAAAACCGGGCTGTTTTTGATCCAGATTGACCGCCACCAGTGAGAAATTGACCGGCGCATTGCGCTGCAAATTGCGCAAAATCTCCAGCATCGTATAGCTGTCTTTTCCTTATATGCCAAATTTTTTAAAAGAGGAAGAGTGAGTGAGTGAGTAAAGCATTACAATACAGTCACTTAATTTTCTTTCTTCTAAAGAAAACAAACACAAGCCATACAAAAAATTCATTTTTTGTAAAAAAAAGCTTTAAGCAAATGCAGTTGATCAAAATATAACCAAAGACAGCCCAGATACACCAATGTATTCTTTACAAAATCATAGGTTGATTGCTTCTATAAAATTGGTCGAAGAAACATCTACACTGCCAGTATGGTTCGAGATGACTTTACTAGACCTGTCGATATCGAGATTGTGGAAATCGAAAAGATTTAAGTCAGCTAGTTGGCTTGGACTTACATTCTGGATACCGTTAAATATGTTTTCAATACAACCCGCTTTTTGTTTTTCCCAGCCTGCCAACATGTTTTTTATATTCTGTCTTTGTAAGTTCTCCTGAGAACCACAAAGATTACATGGAATAATTGGAAATTCTACAATTGATGCCAGCTTAGCAATATCTTTCTCACGACAATAAGAAAGCGGTCTTATTACAATATTTCTGCGATCATCACTTAGCAGCTTAGGAGGCATTGCCTTTAACTTACCGTTAAAAAACATATTCAAAAAAAGAGTTTCTACAATGTCATCCATGTGATGGCCAAGAGCTATTTTTGTAGCCCCAATCTCCTCAGCAAACCCATATAGAGAACCCCTTCTAAGTCTCGAACAAAGTGAACAAGTAGTTTTCCCTTCAGGAGTTTTCTCTTTAACAATTGAATATGTATCCTTATCTATAATATAATAATCAATATTATTCTTTTTGAAGAAGCCAGGAAGAACATGCTCCGGAAAACCGGGTTGTTTTTGGTCGAGATTCACAGCGACCACATCAAACTTAATCGGTGCTACTCTCTTCAAATACAACAGAGTATCAAGCATAACAAATGAATCTTTGCCACCACTTATGGCAGCCATTACTTTGTCACCATCTTCAATCATAGAATAATCACAAACAGCTCTCCCAGCGTTAGCCCTTATTTTTTTATAAAGCTTGTTCAAATCCATCTTTTCTTTAGGCTTCATAAACCACCATTAAAATAAAAGTTATAAATAAATAACAAATCAAAATCTTCATAACCAATATTCTAAATCAGATGGCATAAATTTTCGACAGATGAATTGAGATATTCGATGGGAGATAGAGTGTTTCAAATTCCTGAGCTAGCAGAAGCTTCAGATGCATGAGCATATGACCAACATTCGACATTTTGTCGATTCGCAATCTCGCTAAGTTGAGATTGGGTGCTTTGTTCGCTAGAGCTGACTCGGAGGTAGCCGATCGTCGCCATTGAGCTGTATTCTCAATTTTGGATCATAAAATGGGGCTTTCTTTTGAACCTTAGCTATAACCCCAAACGACACTTATTACCCATTGAGTTTTAAAGATAATAGAAGCGTGTCAAAAGGTACACTTTATGAACCTTGAAGATGGGTGGGGGTAGCCATGGAAAGAAAAAACTACATTAGCGATAATAGATACTGCCGGTAGTATTGAGAAAAGCTCAGCGTCAGTAATGAAGCCTCAGTAACTTGCAGCTCGCGCTTACCGTTCTGCTCTTTTACGGAAAGGGGATTATCTTCACTTTCTTTTGCGCCCTCGGTATTGCCATCGGCGTGCTCAGCGTGGGATTTAGTTAGACGATCATTAAGCTTTTTTGCCTGCAGCGTGGATTGATCCTCGGGAAGGTCATTGGCGATTCTTTGCGAGTATTTACGTAGGGTAGGTTCAGCGATCACGTAAAGCCACGCCTCTCTGTCATCAGTGCCCATCTTTCTTAAGATGCGACCAAGAACCTGCCTGTAGTGAAGCTCGGTACGAATGCGACTGAGGTAACAGCAAACTGAAAGACGCTGTATATCTGTGCCTTCAGAAATCATGCTAACCGCTACAATCCAGCAGGTGTTGTCATGCCGAAACCGGTCGATTAGTTGCTGAGCCCGAGGTGTTTTACTGGTGACCACGACATAGCTTTGATGCTTAGCATTCAGTATTGCAGCAATTTGGTGGGCATGCTCAATATCCGTTGCCACCACTAGCCCCCCAGCTTGAGGGGTCTTATGTCGGGTTTCACTCAGCTGATGAATACCTATATCCAGCACAGCATTGAGGATGTCATCATGGTGCGTATTCCGCCCTATCGTGACCGCCCATTCCGTTTGAACGTGACCGTCTGTTCTGGATGATGGTGACCGCGCATTCCGTTTTATCGTGACCGATTTTGGGCAGTTTTCCGGAATCGC
>NZ_JBANSO010000037.1:0-31739 GCF_037070225.1 Vreelandella indica | reverse complement strand
TGTGTCTGAACGCCGGAAAGTGGTTAAAAAGTAGCCGATGTAAGTCGAGCCAGTAGGTGTTTAGCGGTGTTACAGCCTGAGTGCGGTACTGGCTGAGGTACTATGAGAAATCCAGGCTAGGGGGCGTCAACATACCATGACTATGCCTAAACGGGCAGCCTCGCCTGGGGTTCGACGGTGATAATGAAAGCGTGCATTAGTGAAAGGAAGAATAAAGGAATGGATATTATTTAATAATGCTATTCGGCATTAGTATAACCCCCACATTTAAATCAGCACTTAGGCAAAACTAATGTTGTTAAAGTTACCATTACCTAAAAGATTAATTTCCTAAAAAAAGATGCTATTCCCCTAAGAAGAACTACTTTCGTTCGTTTTTATAAAGTATTGCGGCGCAATATAGGCTGGTAAACTAGCGGCGCTTTTACACCACTCCTGACAACTTAACCATGAGGAAAAACGTCACATGCCTACGTTGTGCCAACCCTCTTGCCAGCCACGATTATATCGTCGCTGGCTTTTTTTGTTAGCGGCCTTACTATTAGGCGTAAGTCCCAATGCGTTTGCCGTTACTGGTGAGCTAAATTTAACCACCTCGGCTGTCGGCTTTTTTGCGGTGGCTATTTTCGTCCTGGCGTATGCCCTCGTCATGGCGGAAGAAAAGATTCACATGCGCAAGTCGAAGCCGGTGTTGGTGGCAGCCGGTATCATCTGGAGCCTCATCGGCTGGGTGTATGTCCAAAATGGTATGTCGGAAGCGTCAGAGTACGCGTTTCGCGTGACGCTTTTGGAGTTCACCGAGCTGATGCTGTTCTTGCTGGTGGCCATGACGTATATCAACGCGATGGAAGAGCGCAGGGTGTTTGATGCTTTGCGCTCCTGGATGTTACGCAAAGGCTTCAACTACCGGACACTGTTTTGGCTGACCGGCGGTCTCGCCTTTGTGCTTTCCCCCATTGCCGACAACCTCACCACCGCACTATTGATGTGTGCCGTAGTAACTAAAGTGGCAGAGGGCGACCAGCGGTTTATTAACGTCGCTTGTATCAATATTGTAGTGGCCGCCAATGCGGGGGGTGCGTTTAGCCCCTTCGGCGACATTACCACTCTCATGGTGTGGCAAGCCGGCATGGTTGAATTCCAGGAGTTCTTCATCCTGTTCTTCCCTGCCCTGGTCAACTTCCTCATTCCCGCCTCTATCATGAGCCTGTTCATTAAGGACGAGAAACCCGCTAGCGTTTATGAAGATGTGTGGATGAAGCGAGGTGCCCGACGCATTGTAGGGCTGTTTTTATTGACCATTATTACCGCCGTGCTATGCCACGTAGTGCTCCACCTGCCGCCGGTGCTGGGTATGATGACTGGCCTGGGCTACTTGCAGTTCTTCGGCTACTACCTACGCCGCAGCCTACCCCGCTCGTTGGAGCGTAAGCGCGAACGCTATAGCCGCCGTGGCGACAACAAGAAGCTTGAGCAGTTGGGTAGCGTGGTGCCGTTTGATGTCTTCAACCGTGTGGCACGTGCCGAGTGGGATACATTGCTGTTCTTCTACGGGGTAGTGATGTGTGTTGGCGGGCTGGGCTTTATGGGCTATCTCGGCCTACTGTCAGAGGCGCTCTACACTGGCTGGAACGCGACGGCAGCCAACATCACGCTGGGTATTGTATCAGCGGTCATCGACAACATTCCCGTGATGTTTGCGGTGCTCACAATGGAGCCCGATATGTCTCACGGCCAATGGCTGCTGATTACCTTAACCGCAGGCGTTGGGGGCAGCTTGCTGTCGATTGGCTCAGCGGCGGGGGTCGCTGTGATGGGTCAAGCAAGAGGTTCCTATACGTTTATGGGCCACTTACGTTGGTCGCCGGTCATTTTGCTTGGCTATATCGCCAGCATTTTGGTGCACATGTGGCTTAACGCTGATAGCTTTGCGCTGTTTAGCTAAAGCAGGCATGTGTCATTAGAGTTTTCAACCCCTTTCCAGCGTGCTGGAAAGGGGTTTTATATAGCCGCTTAATAGCTTTCAAAAAGATACTCAATCGGTGTCGGGCGGCCAAACAGGTAGCCTTGATAGCGGTAACAGCCATGGCCTCTTAGCCAGTCAAGCTGTTCTTTTTTCTCTACCCCTTCTGCGACCACGGTTAAGCCTAAACTCACGGCAAGCAGTATCGTCGTATCCACGATCGCAGCGTCTGTCATGTCAGTAAGCAGTTCGCGAATAAACGATTGATCAATCTTTAGCTCATCTAGCGGTAAGCGCTTTAGGTAGCTCAGCGATGAGTAACCAGTGCCAAAGTCATCCAGTGCAAAGCGAATCCCTCTAGCGCGGAGTTTCAACATCGTATTGCGCACCCGAACTGGCTCGCACATCAGCAGGCTCTCCGTTACTTCCAGCACCAGCCGGCTTGGCGGTGCCAGCGTCTCCGCTAATAAAACCTCTACGCCATGCACGAAGTCGGGTTGCTGAAACTGAACAGAACTCACATTAACGGAAATACTTAAGGTGGCGTAGGTCGCTTGATGGGACCACTTTGCCAATTGCTCGCAGGCCGACCTAAGCACCCAATAACCGATGGGCACAATGAGCCTATTCTCCTCTGCCAGAGGGATAAACGTCGCGGGGGAGACCCAGCCACGCTGGGGGTGATACCAGCGCAATAATGCTTCCACCCCCGTGGTCACGCCCTGATGGTCGACCTGCACCTGATAGTGCAGAGCCAACTCATTGCGCTCAAGGGCCTTATGTAGATCAGCTTCCAGGCTGGCCCTTTCCAGTACGCTGGTCTGCATATCGGTGTTAAAAAAGCACAGCGTGTTGCCGCCAGCCCTCTTCGCCTGCTGCAAGGCCATACCCGCTTGTTGCAGCACGCTATCCATGCTGTGTTCGCGCCCGGTAAACAGTGCAATGCCAATACTGGCGCTAATGGGTAACGAATGACCGCTTCTCACTTGAGCGATGGTTTCCAATAGCTGGCGGGACACACGTTCAGCTTTTCGGACGGCCTCGGTCTGCGGCTCGCCCAGGTTATTCAGCAGTACCACAAATTCATCACTACTAAAGCGTGCCAGCGTGGCCTCTGGCTCTAGCCGCTGTCGTAGCTGTTCAGCAACGTTAATCAACAGTTGATCACCACTCTCATGACCCTGGATGTCGTTCACTAAGCGAAAGTTATCCAGATCAATCACCAATACAGCGCTATAAGACGCTGACCATTCATCATGATCGATCGCGGACGTTAACGAGTCCATCAGCATCCGACGGTTGGGCAGACCTGTCAGTGAGTCATAGAAGGCCAGATAGTAGGTGCGCGACTGCATTTCGAGGTAGTCGGTGAGTTCAGTCGAGATACCGCATAGAGAAGGGGGAGCACCGGGGGACATCGACAGCGGCATTTTGATCGATAAGAATGTTCTTACCTGGCTTTCACCTTGTAAGACGTTACTCTCCTCGACCGTTACTTTCTTGCCCGACGCCAATACGCTGCGATCAACCTGCTCCATTTCAGCAGCGCTGCCCGCATCAAAAAACTCAGCGTCGCACTTACCAATAATTTTGTCGGCTGGCAGTCCAAATAAATCGCTTATACGGCGATTAACGTATTGATATTCTAAAGTCGGTGATTTGATATAAATAAAGGCATCGACACTATCCAAAATAGTCGCCAGCATCTCTTTATTGGTTTGCAGCAACGCCCTGTTATGTTGCATGCGGCGCTTGAGCAGTAGATTGCCCAGCAGTGCTAAAAGGAGAAAAATGAGCAGCAAGGCGATTCCCCAGCGCCCCAAATAAGTATCAATGCTGCGCAGCAGCTCTGCTGGCAGAGCTGCTGAAGTGGCGAAATGGTGCATGGTAGTTATTACTGGCCAGGCATGGTTAACGGGCCAGCTCGCTCTACCACTCGCTGCCACGCGGAGTCTTGTTCGATACGCGATACAAAAGCGGCAATGGCAGAATACTGCTCTAACGACTGGACGGCCGCCACTGCCTGTAGCGGAAAGCTCATTTGAATATCCGCGCCACTAGGCCAGGGGCCGGCAAAATTACCGTTGGCTGATAAGTGCTGGTTTATAAAGGTGAGGTGCTGTTTCAACTGCGGTGCTAAAAAACGCTTACTCACCGTATCACTAATGCCTTTCGCCAGCGGTTTAATCAGCCAGGGCGACTGCTTGGGAACTTGGCTAAACACAAGCTGCATCACCAGCAGTGGCATCAGTGAGCCTTCGGCATAATGTAGCCAGTAGCGGTAATCTACCCATGCCCGCAAGTCATCGGGAGAAGGCTGACACCGCCCTTGCCCATAGCGCTGTAACAGGTAGTCAATGATCGCGCCTGACTCAGCCACGGTGAGATCACCATCGGTAATGACCGGGGATTTACCAAGCGGGTGGATTTTTTTTAGCGAGTCGGGCGCTTGCTGTGTTTTGTCATCGCGTTGGTAAATTACCAGCTCATAGTCCAGTTCTAAGGCTTCTAATAGCCACAAAATCCGATGAGAACGAGACTTTTCCAAATGGTGAACGTGAATCATAAACACTCCATGGGGCTGGGTTATACACCAGCATTGCACTGGCTACAGTTATCCATTACTGCAAGCACCTTCAGCTTAGTAGCATAAAGATCATCTTAATAGGATCAATATACTAAAGTTAGCACCATTACAGCGTTGAACCCCATGAAAGCATTAAACTAGTGAAAATTAACGATGTGCATGACGCCAGCGCGCCAGTAAATCCAGCGGTGACCACTTTCCTTGCAGCCAAGGCGCTAATAAGCGCGTTGAGAGCGGAATAAACACAAACACCATCACTGGCGTCAACATCAAGGTACTCACCACCACCCGCGGCACCAGCGCCCAATCGGCCAATACGCCACCAAATACCCATTGGAAAAGCAACGAGATGGGGAAGAAAGCCAACCAAACAGCCACGGCTTGCTTCCAACGCGGCGGAGCGCTGTTTCCGTTGTTTTGAAACCACGTGTCCAGCCCAGTGGCACGGTGCTCTTGAGGCGCTTCATACAGCCCTTTTCCGCGCGCCAACCACGCATGGCGTGAGGCGGAGTGTTCCCAGGCGGCTAAGGTTTCGCTGCTGCTAAAGCGAAATATGATCTGATATTCATCGTCATCAGCGGGGGGTGCTAGTACGCCAGAGCCGAGGTAGCCAGCAAAATCAGCCGCCAGCTCGCGCCCTTCGTTTAGCCAACGATTAAAGTCGAAGTAGCGGCCGTGCTCAACGCGACGAGCCACCATCAATGTGACCGGTGAGGCAGACATGGTATATCTCCTAATATGTGGACAGCCAGCGCCGGGTAGGCAGGCTGCTTGCTTTCAGGCGGGTAAGCCTGAAAGTCCAATGCCACATTGTACAAGCAATGTTGATGCCATGCTGTGAATGTTACGTACTGGCGGTTAGTGCTAGGAGCTAGAGCAAGGTGCGCCGGGTGATTTACCGCCCAGGAATCGGGTGGGGGCGTTCTCCTCGCTGGAAAGCACATACATGTTGGTAGATCTCTTTAGCACTGCGTATCGCATCCGCCTCTTGGGGGTCAGGCTCTACGACTGGCCCTTGATACTCGCCTTCAGAGCGAAGAATGGCATCGACCTCGGACCGATAGCGATTCAGCAAGTGTTCTAAATTGATTCTTATGCGGTGGGTCTCCAGCCCAAACGCTTGGCGCTGCTCCGTGCGTTTAAGTATGTCCAGAGGGCTGGTGGCCGCTTCACTTAAGCTTTCTAGCGTAGAGAGCACTAACTTTTCAGCACTGTTTAAATTGGGAATGACGTAATAAATGAGGTCATTCAGGAGGATCGATGTTTCATCGCGGTGCATAGGCAAGCTCAACGTCCGGTTAAAGGATCAATACTAATAAATCGGCCCTGCTCAGAAAAACTTAATCGATAAATACCGCGCACACCATCGCGGCTAACCACACGACGAATCGCCTCGGCAGGAAAGATTACCCAGCGCCCATCCACGCTGCGGGTACGCACATTGGCAATGCGCCCTTCATAATGGGCTAAACACTCATCATAATTTAGATTGATGACGACATCGATGGTGAGCATAGGATGGTTAGCACAGACAGTAGGACAGGGTTGAGATAGCGAAGCGCCCTGGTAATTAAAGTAGTAACAAAATGAGTCATGGAACGATTTTGCGACGAAACGCATAGCGCTGACTTGCACTGTCGGCATCGCTCGCTAATACTTCATAGTATCCCAACTCGCACTGCGTCGGTAATAAACTATGGCCGTTTCTGCTATCAGCACCTCGTCTCTCACTGCGTGGGCTTACCCTGCAGCAAATACGCACTCACCGCGTGTAGAGCAAGCGTCAAAGGAGCGCGCGCTTGACGAAGAGACAACTTCTAATAACGCCTCCAGCGACACCAGTACGCATGAAGAGAGTAGCAGCGACGCAGCTGGCCCTAAGCGTGCTGACGGCACACCCATGGCGCCGGAAGAGATTCAGCAATTAGAACATCTTAAGCAGACCGACCGCGAGGTACGCCAGCACGAGATGGCTCACCAAGTCGCAGGTGGCGCCTATACCGGCGGCGCTAGCTACGACTATGACGTTGGCCCCGATGGCAAGCGCTACGCAGTGGCAGGCGAGGTGCCGATCGATTACGGCCCGGTGCCCAATGATCCCCAAGCGACTATCGAAAAAATGCAGACCGTGATCGCCGCTGCGATGGCCCCTGCCGACCCTTCTCCCAAAGACCATCAAGTGGCCGCTCAAGCACGCCAATATTTACTTGAAGCGAAGTTAGAAGCGGCCATGCAGCGTAGTGAAATGGAGCAAGCCCGCAGTGCTGGTGCCGCTGATTCGTCAGAAACTACGTTGTCGGAAACTACTTGGCCGGAAACTACAGCTGAGCCAATCGCTGAAGAACCCACTGCTAAAGAGCAGGCCGCTTAACAGGCTGACTGAGCCAGCGAATTCCAGTCCGCACGCATTGGCCAATCCGCAAGCCAAGCTGGCAGGGCTTCAGCAGGCATTGGGCGGGCAATACCATAACCCTGCGCCAACTCGCAGCCCAGCGCCATTAACGCTTTTGCATGTTCAAGCGTTTCCACGCCTTCGGCCAGCATGGGTCGCCTAAAGCGATTAGCCATATAAATCACGCTCTCCACAATCGCCATATCGTCTTGGTCGCTGAGCATGTCGCGTACAAAGCTCTGATCAATTTTGATCAGGTTGACCGGCAGTTGACGCAAGTGGGTTAACGACGAAAACCCGGTGCCAAAGTCATCAATAGCGAAGCTTACGCCTAGCGCCTGACAGAGCGACATATTGTGCAGCGCGGCCTGAACATCATGCATCGCGGCGCTCTCAAGCACCTCGAGCTTTAGCATTGATGGCGGCACATCAGGGTGGCATGCCAATAGCTCGGCTAAACGTTGGCTAAAGCTACTCACTAACAGATGCGTAGGGCTGATATTCACATTGATGGGCAGCGCGATGCCTTGGGCATGCCATTCCGTTAATTGGCAAAGTGCCCGCTCAATGACCCACTCGCCTAAACTTACTTCTAGCGGGGTGGTATCAATGATGGGTAAAAACTGGCCAGGGGCAAGCAATCCTTCTTCAGGGTGCTGCCAACGAATCAGCGCCTCGACCCCGACTACTTTGCCACTGCGCATATCGACCTGGGGCTGATAGTAAAGACACAGCTCATTATGATTGAGTCCATCAATAAACCGCTGACGCTGCTCATGGCGCACCTGCAGCAAACGGTCATGGTTAGGATCAAACAAGTGGAACGTATCGCGACCGCGCTGTTTAGCGCGATACATTGCCTGGTTGGCATGGCGCAACAATACATCGCCCTGAACGTGATCATTCGGGTAGCGCGTCACCCCTAAGCTTGCCGTCAGATGAATACTCTGTCCATCGACCATAAGTGGTTGGCGAATGGAGGCTAACAACTTCTCAAAAAAATCTTCGTCTACGCCATGGTGGAGTAACAGCACAAACTCGTCGCCGCCCACCCGCGCCAGTACATCATCACCGAACAGTAGATGGCTTATGCGCTGTGAAAATGAGGAAAGCAGCGCATCGCCCACCGACGTACCAAGCCGATCATTAATGTTTTTAAAGAAATCGATATCCAGCGAGCATACCGCCAACGGCAGCTGCTTAGCCTCTGCGTGCTGCATAGATTCCTGGATCAATTGCGTCAGCAACTGCAGATTGGGTAACCCTGTTAACGCGTCAAAATAGACTTCTCGATTAAGATGGCGCGCATGCGCCGGAATGGCCGAAAGGTCAGCAAGCACAATCACATGGTGGTCGATTGCACCGTGCTCATCGCGCACGCGATTAATCGACATCATGCCAGGGTAAAACTGGCCGTCGTGGCTGCGATAGCTCACTTGGCTTTTACTACGATCCCGCAATTGTAATTCTTCACGCATCAAGCGCGTTGTACGGCTATCATCCAACGGTAAAATACTAAACGCTTCAGGCGTTTTGCCTTGCACATCACCCAGTATCATCCCCGTTAACTCACAAAAAGCGGGGTTCACTTCCACTACCCGGTTTTCCGCATCGGTAATAATGATCGCTTCATTGGCGTAGCAAAAAACGGATTCAGCAGGAGACGCGGTATTGCTAACGGACGCCGTCGGCATCGCATTAGAGCGGGGAAGTGGGGATGTGGGCTCAGAGGGCTGTTGAGACAAAGACTGTTCCTTTTGTAGATTCAAGGATTGATACATATGTCTCTGCTCTCCTCGTCCATCATCTGTTATCGATAGTTTGTTCTAGATAGATAGTATCGTAGATAGGCTATATTAAATCTACTTCGCCACATCTCCTGTAAATAAGGATCGATATTAACACCGTCTTACTGCTTAGGCTCTTTGAACGACACAATACATTATCGACGGCAGGAGCAATAACTTAAGGGGCAGGACTGGCAGCGCCCAAAAGAGCGGCTGCCAGTCGTCATGACACTAGCTATATGCAACAGACATTGCGAGACGGCTTTCTTGCGGGTAGCTATCACTCACTTGGTAACGACTCATTTGGCGAGTCATATCGTCGGCCTGCTCATCAAGCGAGCGGCTCGCTGCCGCGACTTCCTCCACTAGCGACGCATTTTGCTGAGTGACGTCCTCTAGCTGAGCCATGGCTCGATTAATTTGCTCGATCCCTGCCGACTGCTCGTGTGTGGCAGAGACCATTTCATCCATTAAGTGAGCCATTTGCTCAACGCGCTGAGCAATGTGCCCCAGGGTTTCATTCGTCGAGTTGACCAGCGTTTCGCCTTCGGCAATCTTCGCTACATTATTGTCGATCAACTGGCGAATTTGATTGGCTTCCTCTGTGCTGCGGCTAGCCAGTTTACGCACTTCATCAGCGACCACCGCAAAGCCACGCCCATGCTCACCCGCACGCGCGGCTTCAACCGATGCATTGAGCGCCAGCAAATTGGTTTGGAAAGAGATATTGTCGATAGTCCCGACAATGCTGGTCACCTGTTCGTTCGCTTGCAAGATAAGCTGCATTGCCTGCTGAGCTTGTGAAGCCACTAGGCTTGCTTCCTTAGCTTGGTGAGCCACATCATCGGTCATCTGCTGGGCTTGCTTTGCATTATCAGCGCTTTGACGTACCGTCGCGGTAATTTGCTCCATGCTTGATGCGGTTTGTACCAGCGAGGCGGACTGCTCTTCCGTTCTCTGCGCTAGATCCTGATTTCCCTGAGCAATCTGATTACTGGCCACCGCCACTGACTGTGCGTTGCGGGTGATATCGGCCACTAGCGTCTCGGTCGTTGCCGAGGACTCATTGAAGGCTTGATACAGCTGGGAAAGCTCATCGCTCCCTGGGACGATTAATCGCTGGGTTAAATCATTATCACGGGTGGCGATGCTATATAGCGCCTGGCTCAATGGCGTCGTAATCGCACGCACGATCAGTATAGCGGCGATGATCGCCAATAGACTCGCAACCAGCGCAATCACCACATATAACCAAAGTGCCTGCTGGGCTGCCTGACGTAGCGTCACTGTCTCTGTTACCACCGCGTTAACCACTTGATCTTCTAATGCCTTCAAGCGGCCAATTTTTACCG
This sequence comes from Vreelandella indica, assembly GCF_037070225.1. Lineage (NCBI taxonomy): Bacteria > Pseudomonadati > Pseudomonadota > Gammaproteobacteria > Oceanospirillales > Halomonadaceae > Vreelandella > Vreelandella indica. The sequence goes on along the minus strand of NZ_JBANSO010000037.1, from coordinate 21,658 downwards.
TCTGCCACTCAAACCACTCTTCCGGATCGACGCCATAGCCACCTTCACTGGCTTGGCTGATCGCCAGCTCACGCCTTTCCATCAAGCGATCGATCTCAGCACCGCTTAATGCTAGGTCAAGCTGCTCGCGACTTTGCTCCCCCGCCAGCACGCGAAAACCATCCAGAAAAGCCTGCTCTTCGCCAAGCAGTGATAAAAAACGCCGCAGCATATCTGGAGGCATCCCATCTGCTGCGAACGTGTTGGCCAGCAGCGCCCGCTCAATGCCGGCCAGATCTTTAGCTTCCAGGAGTTGATAATACGCACTCAATTGGCGGGTAATATCACCCTCGCGAGTGAGGTGTGCCAGCGAGCCCACAAAGGCCATTAGCTGACCGTTAATGCCGGTATAGTGGCCTAATGCCTCGCCCGTCGTGACCTCTAACGCATTAACGCGTTCACGCAGTGCTGCCTGACGTTGCCAACGCTCATCAATCTCACGCAGTTGCTGCTGAACAGCAGGCGTCAGTAGCGCTTGATCCAAAGAGGCCTGCTGAGCTTGAAACGCGTTGACGGCATCATCGGTCTTGGGCCGCTGCTCGCGCAGCCGGTTACCAAACGCCTCGCCCTCACTGCCCAGAAAGCCCGCTGTCATACCACGTTCAAGCTGCATTTGGTGAACGGCATCACCCGCTCGCTGGGCGAGCTCGGTCATCGTGTGAAGGCGGTCAAACTCTTGCAGTGCTGCACGGCGCTCCATGATGCCCTGAGTCGCGAACCACGCCAGCGCGAGCAAGGGTAGCAGCAGCACACAGGCAAATTTAAACCGCATTGGAATGCGGTTAACGATATTTTTCATTGCTTAGCCTCAGACTGATAACGTGTCAGGTAGGTAAGCGGCGTACTCAATTATTAGAATTCGCGTCGTATAACGCGTGTATGTGAGTTTGCCGCACTCAGCCAAATAATTAAATGTATTTAAGCGATAACGTCTTACATCGCAAAACATGGCGCAGTATAAAGAGCTAAGCGCAGCGTTTATTGATGGCGGTCATAGGAAAGGGAAGATAGTTAGGAAAGCGCAAGATGGGACGGGAGTGGCGGGCGGCGCCCAAAAAGCATGACTAGCCGCCCATGGTTAACGATAATGATTAACGGCCAATCCACTCAACAAAGGTCGTCTCACCAAGCAGGTGGCGTTCATGGCGTACACGGCTTAGCGCCGCGTAGGGCAAATCCATCGCCAGTACCCGCGAAAGCGTCTGCTCAATAACTTGGCGCAGTAGTCCATTGCAGACAAATAGATGCGCCACAACCAGCACATGCTTACCGGGCGGACTGATTAACAGCTGCTGCCATACCTCAGCGAGGCGCGCATCAAAGGCTTGTATCGTTTCGCCGTCTGGCGGTGACACCGTTGTTGGGTCATACCAAAACGCACTCATTCGTTCGGTGCCCTCTTCCGCAAACACCTGGGCGTGGGTTTTACCCTCCCACTGCCCCAAATGCAGCTCGGCTAGGTCATCCTCCACTTGAACGGGTAGATCAAACTCTTCGCCCAGCCACAGCGCAAACTCACGGCAGCGCATAAGTGGCGAGGTGACAATCGCATCATAAGGTAGATGGCCTTCGACCGCATGGCGCATAACGGCATCGGTCACCTGCTGCCAACCCGTCTCACTCAGTGGGTGATCGGTGGCGCCGCGCAGCATACGTCCTCCCACCGGTTCACCGTGGCGCAACAAATCAATGGTGGTGATCTCCGCATCGGGAAAACGCATACTCAGCCCTCGTTGTTTGATGCCGCTGTCGATTAAATAATCGCGTGACGCACACGCGCAGAAACCCACTCAGACACCAGCACGGTAGCGAAAATCATGATAAAAATAACGCTGACCTGATCCCAGGCGAGGCTGTTGATCGAGGCGTTTAACTGCAAACCGATCCCGCCTGCGCCGACCAAGCCCAAGACCGTCGATTCGCGGATATTAATATCCCAGCGATAGACGCTAATACCGGCAAAGGCAGGCATGACTTGCGGCAGCACACCATAGTTCATCACCTGCAGGCGGCTTGCACCGGTCGCGCTAATCGCCTCTACCGGCGTAGGGTGGATCTCTTCAATCGCCTCATAAAGCAGCTTACCGACAAAGCCGATCGAGCGAAGCGCGATGGCGATAATACCCGCCAACACACCAGGACCGAGAATGGTGACTAGCAGCATCGCCCAGATCAGTGAGTTGATAGAGCGGGATGAGACAATCACCACCAGCGCCGCACTGCGCACCAGCGGGTGCGGCATGGTATTACGCGCAGCCAAAAACGCCACAGGAAACGCCATCATAATGCCAATGGCGGTGCCCAGGGTGGCGATGTTGATGGTGTCCCACATGGGCTTCCAGAGCACATCGGCGTAGCCCCATTCCGGCGGTGTCATGCGGCTGATCAGGTCTGCCCCTTGACGGCCAGCGTCTTCGACAAACACCCACATGGTATTGTCAGAAATCACCTTCCAGCAGAGCAGAAAGAGACTGACACCCGCCAGCCAAGCCAGGTACTGCAACCATTGGGCGCGCGTGGTACGCCGCCGCCAAACCGGCAGACCCTGGGTGTTAGTAGATACTGGCATCACGATTCTCCAAATATAACAGGCCAGGGCGGCTAATCAGCGCTCACTGGGTCCAGCGGCGGACATGGCTCGAGCTGTACTCGCACAGCAACACAATGGCGATAATGATCAGCAAAATAGCGGCAGAGGTATCGTACTCATAGCGGCTCAACGAGGTGTTCAACGTGGCGCCAATACCGCCCGCGCCCACAATGCCAATCACCGACGACTCACGGAAATTGATATCCAGCCGGTAAACCGAAAGCCCAATCAAACGCGGCATGACCTGGGGCTGAACCGCATGGTTCATGGTTTGCCACCAGCTTGCGCCGGTTGCCCGCACGGCTTCTACCTGACGCCAATCCAGGTCTTCAATATCTTCCGCCAACAGCTTGGCCATAAAGCCAATTGTCGCAAAGGCCAGGGTGATCATCCCCGCCAGCGGCCCAAAGCCAAACATGACCACAAACAGAATCGCGATAATGATCTCTTGGAAGGTGCGCGAAACGGCAATAATCGCGCGACACACAAAGTAGATCGGTAGCGGTGAAATGTTTCGTGCGGCGCCCAAGCCCACCGGGATCGCCAGCAGCACGCCCACTACCGTGGAAGTCAGCGTCATGGTCAAACTTTCCAGCAGCCCCGCTACGATGTCGTCGTAGCGGCTGACAAAATCGGGCTGCATAAAGGCGCCCAAGAAGTTAACCGCCCGCCCCGCGCCTTCTGCTACCCTCGCCCAGTTGACTTCTACCGAGGCGAGCGCCAACACCAAATAGACCACCGCGCCAATCACCAGCCCCCAACGCAAGCGCGGGTTCTCAACCAATGGCAGGCGTCGCCACTGCCCTCGCTGAGCAGCCTGTTGGCGCGCCTGCTCTTGTGTTAGCTGCGTCTCTGCCCGTTCGTTCATTGAGCACTCCCTGCTGCCATCGGCGGCAGGCCGCGCTGGTAAGAAGACACTTCTGAAGTATCGTCAGACGTGTCGCCGTCCATCGGTTCAGGGGTTGTATCCCAATCCTCTTCGCCATAAATGGTCGTGAGCATTTCGCTAGTGAGTTCACTCGGCAGTCCATCAAAGACGATTTGCCCAGCCCGCAGGCCGACAATTCGGTCGGCAAACTGCTGAGCCAACGCCACATCGTGAATATTGATGATCGCCGCCAAATCACGCTCAGCACACAGCTCGCGAATCAGGCGCATGATCTGACGCGAGGTTTTCGGGTCAAGGCTGGCGGTCGGCTCATCAACTAGCAGTAGCTTGGGGCTCTGCAGTAGCGCCCGGGCGATACCGACACGCTGACGCTGGCCACCGGAAAGGGCATCGGCGCGCTTATCGATAGCGTGAGGAAGCCCGACCCGCTCGAGTAGCCGAAAGGCTTCGACCACCGCCTCCTGGGGATAACGACGCAAAAAACTACGCCAAAAACCAACATAGCCGAGCTGGCCGGATAGCACGTTCTCCATCACGGTGAGCCGGTCTACCAGGGCATACTCCTGGAAAATCATCCCCATTGAGCGGCGCGCGTGGCGAAGCTTATGACCTGAGAGCTTGGTTAGCTCGGTGTCTTCCAGGCGAATACTGCCCTGTGTGGGTTCAACTAACCGATTTACACAGCGAATAAGGGTGCTTTTACCCGCGCCGGATGGCCCAATCAGCGCCATTACCTGGCCTTTGGGCAGCGTGAGTTCAATGTCCGTCAGCGCCCGATCCCCGGTGGGGTAACGCTTGCCAACGCCGCTTAGTGTCAACATTTTTCCCGCCTCGTCTGTATAGCGAAACGGCCAGAAAGGGATGCCTTCCTGGCCGTGCAGTACCGTTTACCTTAACGATCAATCGCAGTCGTAAGTCACACCGTTAGCATCGGCAATGGTGCGAATGACCGACCAGTTTTCCTGATAGGTAATCGGAATAAACTGCGCTTCACCGGAGTTGGCGAATTCCGATTCAAGGGCAGTGCCTTCCCAGTCGTAGCTGAAGAACGCATCCTGAATTTTCTCGGCAAGTTCCGGGTTCAAGTTATTCGCCAGCCCGTAAGCGGTGGTGGGGAAGGTATCGGAGGTGTAGATCACTTCGTAATCGCCCTCTGCCACAACATCACGTGCCAGCATGCGGCGAGCCACTGAGTTGGCGATGGCAGCGGCATCGTAGTCTTCGTTCACCACACCCAGGATGGAATTGTCGTGGGAGCCTGAGAAAGCGGTTTCAAAATCTTCGCCCGCTTCCATGCCGTACTCGGAGCGCAGCAGTGCGGAGGGCGCGCGGAAACCAGAGTTAGAGGTCTCAGAGGTAAAGGCTAGCTGGCGTCCTTCCAGGTCTTCAACGGTCTCGATGCCGCTGCCAGGATAGGTGATGATCTCCATTTCGTAGCCAAAGCTACCGTCCTCGGCCGCCATCATGGCAAACGGGCGGAAACCACCGCAGTTGACCGCGACCGGTACACCACCGGTGTTAAAACCGGCGACGTGCAAACGGCCAGCGCGCAGTGCTTCCTGCTGGGCGGCGTTGGACTGCACGGGGAAGAACTGAACTTCTTTACCGGTTGCTTCGCTTAGGTGCTCCAGGAAGTCAGACCATACGTCGGCGTAAACCGCCGGGTCTTCCACCGGCGTGTAGGCGAACACGAGCGTATCGGGATCGGCCCACTGTGACTCATCGCTAGGCGCATCAGCGATCATATCGCCATCGTTATCGACATAACGCGATGAAAGATCCGCTGAGGCATTCACCGCGACCAACGCAAAAGCGCTGGCAACGGCGGCGCTGATCAATGTGCGGGGAAGCGCATGGGCAAGTGAGGAGATCTGCATGGGGCACCTAACGTGTTGTTAAAAGATAGCCACAATCCTGACCACTTCAGATGACAACGGCGGGGCATTTATATGACCGCTTGGTGACGATTTTGCGAACGTAACATGACATTGGCGCATTACTGGCTAACGCAGCTACCCCGACGCTCAACAAACAGGCTGTTACCAGGAATTTTTTTGGCTTGATGCTTCAGTTCAGACAGCTCAGCGGCAATATCCAGCGCTCTGCAAGTAGCTGTATCGGTGACAGGTTTTACTGCAATCGACACGCTAACAAAGGGGAAAAACGTCACGCTATTTTGTCGGTTTTCAATTTGTATCCCGCCTTTCAGCCGGTCCGCTTCTTCATAGAAACCGGGGGCCATCACTTCAAATGAGCGCAGGATTTGGCCGCAAACGCTTTCCCAATGGCTGGGCGGTAGCAACATCATAAAATCATCACCGCCAATATGGCCGATAAAGCCACCAGCGCTTTCCACCTGAGCCTGCAGCAGCCGCGATAGCGAAATAATCACCTGGTCGCCCCGGGCATAGCCGTAAGCATCGTTAAACGCTTTAAAATTATCCAAATCGACGTAAGCGGCGGCAAAGCCCTGCTCGGCAGCTAAATAAGCGACCAGCGTTTCGTTAATCAGGATATTGCCCGGCAAGCCGGTCAGCGGATTGGCATGGCGCGCTTGGCGTACCTGAATCGCAGTAATTTCACGCAAAAGGTCAACGATATTACCCATGCCCACATAATCACCTTCATCATTGGTGATCACAAAGTCTTCCTGCTCAATATCGTGGCTATCAGTCAGTTGCTGGCTCAACACCTCAAGCGGGGTATCTGCTTCAGCCACCAGCATGCGTACATCGGCCACGTCCAATACGCAGCGTTTGGCATATAGCGCATGGCTATAAGGGTTGGTGAACAGGGTCAAGAAAGCATTGCGGCGCACCACTGCTACGGGCTTACCGTTCTCCAATACGGCCACACAGCGCAAGCTGGGTTGGCGGCGAAACCGCTCGGAGATGAGAGGCACTGCGCAGTCAGTGGTGATGGCCTCAATCGTGCGCAAAATCGAGCGCGCAGTGCGGCCAGCTGGGCTTTTTAACTGGGTTGTCGCGGGCAGCACCATGTTGAGCTGTAAAGGCGGCTGCGGGCTTGGCCGAGCAAAATAGAAGCCTTGCAGTAGCGCGAGCCCACGGTCGAGTTCCCACAAGCAGAGATGCTCCGCCGCAGTCTCCACGCCTTCGGCTATTAGCTGGCAATCCAAGCTGCGCGCCACATCAAGAATCGAGCGAAGAAATTCGCGCTTCGCAGGCTCCTGATCAATTCCTGAGATAAAGTGCCGATCAAGCTTGACGAAATCGGGCCGCAGTTCTGACCAGTGGCGCAGGCTTGAGTGCCCTGCCCCCAAGTCGTCCAGCGCCACCTGAAAGCCCATGTCACGGTAATGATCCACCGCTTGGCGCATTAGCTCATAGTCATGAATCGGCACATGCTCGGTGAGCTCAATCACTACTCGCTCTGGGGGAAGACCGCTCTCGCGAATGAAGCCCAGCGTTAAGCCTTCGCGAAAATCACGCTCAACGATGGTTAACGGCATGACGTTAAGAAATAGCAGGCCGGGCAGTTCAAGTTCGGCAAAGCGTTGAATCGCCAAGCGTCGGCAGAGTAAATCTAACTCCACTAGCTGCCCTGCCTGGGTGGCCACATCAAACAGCCGTAACGGCGAGTGCAGCGGTGACGTTTTGGGGCCACGAATCAGTGCTTCGTAGCCATAAATCGCCTGCTGGTTGGCATCCACAATGGGCTGAAAGAGCACCTGCAGCTCTTCGGTCGCAATAATTTGATTAAGCCACTGCGCTTCTTGTGCGGTCATTTGCCTACTGTCCTATTCATCAGCCCCCGTTTACCTTCACAAGGCAGCCGGGTGCTGATGTGCAGCCTTCCCTAGCGGTGATTGGTAAGCTGCAAGCATGCGTCATTTTCGTGACGCTATCATGACAAATGACTAATCAGGCAGTGAACACCCAACCGCTTTGAACGACAGACGCCATTTATTGAAGGGGCTTTTCGGGCGGCGGAAAGACCACATCGCAGCCATCAGCATCCAACTGGCGAATATCAATCGGGTGCCCTTTTTCGTCCAGCGTTACCAAGCCAATGCCGCTGGCGTTCCAGAGCCGCTCGCCCGCGCTGGCGCGGTCGGGGTCTCGGGGGTGAACGCTCAGTTTGCGACGCTTGGTAAACCAGTTGAGTGGCGACAACGGCGCATATAACCAGCGGTTCAACCGATCAAAGGTATTGAGCAGAGTGGTCGGAAAGGTGTTTTTAATCCCACTCGACGTGATTTGCCATAGGTGGGGAGAGCGCCGCTGATGGCGTACCACAATGTCGTAGACAAACGAGTAGTGCACATCGCCCGACAAGATCACGTAGTTGCCGGGGGTTTTGGAGTGTTGCCATATTTGCAGCAGCGTATTGGCCGCCCCGCGATGGGCCATCCAGTTCTCAGCATCAACCACTAATGGCTTACCCACCGCGGTAAAGATTCTTTGAATACTCTCAATCAATTTGACGCCAAACATCGGGGCGGGCGAGATGATCACCGCGCTTTTGGCCCCCATTAGCGCTTGCTGCATCTCCATCAGCGCTTCCCAATCCATCAACCCAGAAGGGTGACTAAGATTGCGCTCGCTGCGCCAACGGCGGGTTCGGGTATCCAGCACGATTAAGGTAGGCGTGCCCGGCACCTGAAACTCCCAGCCCTGAAAACGCAGTAGCCGCTCAATGAAGCCATCTTGCTCAGCGCATACCAGCGGCTGGCTACCATCACCCAGCAGCGTCGAGGCGTGATGGGTTAATGGATTGAGCTTATCAGGATCGTTCCCCCAGGCCTGACAGAGCAAATAGGCCACCAGGGCGTTACCGATAATGCGCTTCGAGAACGGATGGCCGTAAGCGGCGAGCTCCCAGTCAGCGGAAAGGTTCCAGTCATCGGTCACATCGTGATCATCAAAGATCATCAGGCTGGGTAAGTGCGCCATCAGCCGCGCACACTGCGGCAAACCAGCCACGAAGCTGTCTATCACCGCGTACTCTTGACGATAGAGCTCGGCATTTTTTTGATCTAAAGCAGGCGCGTCGAACGTAATCACTCGCCAGGGCACCGGGGACCATACCAGGCAGTACATGGCGAGCATTTCAGCCAGTGTCATCAAATGGTTCTGCGCATTCGCCGACGTAAAGACCGGCTTCTTGACGCCGCTGAAAAAGCGCTTGCGTAGCGCCACATTTTTGGTCACATCCGGCAGCAACTCAGCGCGCTGATAGTAACTGTCGGGCGAGTCATAGAGGGCTTGGCTATCGTCCACCGTGGCGCCTTCCAGCCACTCATCCACCAACCCTAGCCGCGCTATGAGCGCATGCACGGCGCGTAGCATAGGGCCGGCCACATCATCAGCATAAATTTGATCACCGGTCATCAGCAGCCAAGCGGGCCACTCGGCCGGGGCGCCTTGCTGCTCGGCGAGCCAGTTATCGGCGCGCACCAGGCCATCGGCACTGTCGTGATGGGGTTTGCGGCAGGAACCATGCATTAGGCGGTGATGCCGTGAGGCAATCATAAAGGCGGGATAGGCAGCGCCGTCATAACATAGCCATGGCGCCCACTCGGGCAATGAGCGCCACTCGCCCTGCTGGGTTTCCACCTGCAGGTCATACTCAATGCGCTCATCGCAGGGCAGCGGTGACTCCAGCTCAATATCAATTAGATAGATAAAGGCACGCTGGCCGATCGGAATGCACTGCTGGTGATGCGCCAAACCAATCGACGCAGCATCACTCTGCCCAGGCCGCAGTATTAGCGTCATATTTAATCGCCGAGTGGCGACCATCCAAAGTACCAGCCGAGTCGTGCTGATGCGTCTTAATAAGGGGCCGACTAATATATCGGGCAGCGTATCAGTGCCATTCATCCAATGAAGTCTCCGTTATCCATGCGCCACCACAGGCAGCTCGACGACTACCTCTAACCCGCCGGTGCTGGCGCGAGTAAGATGCATTTGGCCGCTATAAAGGGCGACAAGATCGGTCACAATGGCCAGCCCCAGACCACTGCCCGAGCGGTGCTCATCTAACCGTTGACCACGCTGAATCGCCTGTTGGCACTCTGCTTCCGACATGCCAGGGCCGTTATCGCTAACGGTTAAAATCAACCGCTGACCGTCAACTTTCACGTTAAGCTGCACCTCGCTATGCGCCCAGCGCAGCGCATTATCCATCAAGTTACCCACCAGCTCTTGGATATCTTGCTCATCCATTTGCACTCTGGTTTTCTGGCCCCAGCTTTGGCGCAGCACAATACCGCGCCGCTGGGCGAGCCTGGAGAGTCCATTCAGCAGCGGCGTTAGCGTAGGGTGTAGATCAACAGGTGCAAAGCGCACCCCTTCACCCGCCGCGGACGCTCGAGCCAAGTGATGACGTACCGCGCTATCCAAACGCTCCAACTCTACCGCCCAGGCGGCACGGTTCGCTTCTGGAAGCTGACGAAGTTGCAGGCGCATCACACTCAGCGGTGTTTTCAACGCATGGGCAAGATTGCCCGCGGTATGGCGTCCGCGCTCGATCAAGCGCTGATCGCGTGCCAACACCGCGTTCATTGAGGCCGCCAGTGTCGCCAACTCTTCCGGTAAGCGGGTGTCCAACTGTTCGCTGCGCCCCTGCTCCACGTCATGAAGATTGGCGTGCATGCGGCGTAGCGGCGCTAACCCCCAGCGTACTTGCAGTGCTAACACGCCGAGTAGCAACACGCCCAAGCCGATCAACCCGCCCCACAGCAGATGTTGGAATTCACGGATATCGTTGGCGAGCACATCGTCTCGGGCGGCCACGCTGATATGCAGCGGTTCCTCTAACGGGGCCAGGTAGATATCGCGCTCCACCACGCGCAGCGATTGCCCCCGCGGGCCGATTAATGAGCGCGCACTGAGATTTTCATTCTCCACCACTGGCAGGCGTTGATCCCATAGTGAGCGAGAGGCCAGGGTATGTTGCCCGCCATCGGTGATTTGCCAGTACCAGCCGGAGTAGACATTCTCAAAACGCGGGTCGCCCAGCGCCCGGTCATGGACAAGCTGCTGCGCTAAACGGTCATAAGTCACGCCCGCCATGATGACATTAAGCGTCGCGCCAAGACGATCATCAAAGGCCTGAGTGGCCGAGGTATGGTAATGGTGAGAAAGTAGCGTGCCAGCGATAGGCAGGGCCAGCCCCACCATCACTAACACGGCCAGCAATAGCCTCAGGCTGATGGAACGCCGCGCCCAACGACCCCGCCAAGCCGTTTTGGCTTGACTCATTCGCTGCCGGGCTCTTCTGCTAACAGCCGATACCCTTGGCCCCGCTGGGTGGCAATTCGCCAACTGCCCAACTTACGGCGCAGGCGGCTGACCTGAACGTCAATCACGTTAGAATCAGGTTCATGGTCACGGTCGTAAACATGCTCTGAAAGCTCGGTACGGCTCACCACTCGCGGTGCGGCATGCATTAAATAGCCCAGCAGGCGCGTCTCCTGTGCGGTTAAGCCGACCGGGCGCCCTACCAACGTCACGTGCTGGGTGTGGGTGTCTAAACTCAGTTCGCCCACTTTGAGTACTGGGTGGGCGTGTCCGTGGCTGCGGCGCACGAGGGCGCGCAAGCGAAACAGCACTTCCGCTGGCTCGAACGGCTTAGTGACATAGTCATCCGCGCCAGCGGTAAACCCCGCGGCTTTATCCGCCCACCGCTCACGAGCAGTTAGAATCAGCACAGGCAGATCAATGCCGTCTTCCCGCCACGCCGCTAGCCAGCGCGTGCCGTCTCCATCGGGTAGCCCTACATCTAAAATCAGTGTGTCGTAGGCTTCAGTACGTACTAAAAAATCAGCATCCTGACCGGTCGCCGCATGCTCTACCAGCCAGTCACCATCACGCAACGCTTGGCCCAACTCACGCGCTAGCGCTTGATCGTCCTCTACCAGCAAACACTTCATTGGCTAACTACCCTTTTCGATAACGACTTGGGAATACAAATAACGCGATGGCAACTAGGCGTGTCGTAACGGCACTAGCGACGCATATCATTAATACGCACGCCCTCGATAGACATCAGTTGGCCATTATGGCCATCGAATTCAAATTCGACGACTTGGCCCTGCGGGCCGAGCAATTTGATTTCGTACTCCACGTACCCTCCTTCACGCTCCACTTCCACCTCCAGCACGTCGCCTATGTAGTGAGCTTCCAGCCAATCTAAGATGGTGTCGAGGGGAACAACCTCTCCGCGGCCTACTTCGCCATGCAGCGATTCCCATGGCTGGTCACCCACCGCACTACCCGCCAGCAATAGCACCAGGGCCAAGCCAGTGACATTGTGCCGAGCGCTTCGCTGTACGCTGCGTAGCGGCTTGATAAAGTGACGTAGGAGTTTACTCATAGTGCCAGCATGCCAAAGACAACATGAACGCTAGATGAACAGTTTTGTCAGCTTAAGGAAAGTATAGCGATGGTATAAATTCACTGTCGCATTCGCTGAGTGTCAGTCACTCATTCACGTTTAAATACGTAAAGAAGGAATTTGCTATGAATACCATGAAAAAAATGCTGCTGATCCCAACCTCTGCCCTGCTACTTGCAGCGGCGGCGGGCAGTGCCCAGGCCGATTCGCTGCCGATGGATCTCATCGATGACGTATTGACCCATTCCAATGATTACGGGTTCAGCCACTACGAAGAAATTAGCGTTAAAGGTCGCGGCCGCGTAGAAGTAGAAGGCTGGCTGGACGAAGAGTGGTACGCGGATGTGGATTTCTCCCTTGATAACGGTGATACGCTAGAAGAGAAACGCGAGCGCCTGATTACCGGTGCCTGGGGCATGAGCGAAGACGATATCCGCCAGGCCTTAGACGTTGCTCGCCAGGAAGGTATGGTTGAGTTTGAAGACCTTGATATCGACAAGAGCGGCATCATCGATATCGAAGGCCGCGGTGAAAATGGCCGTGAACTGGAAATCAGTGTGCGCCAGGGCTCTTCTGACGTTACCCAAATTGACCGCGATTAACAGTCTTAGCTAATCGCTTTGCGGGCTTCCTATGGGGAGCCCGCTGCGCTTTAAGCGCCTTTAATCAGCGACAGTCCTGACAGTTGCCCCGCGCCATAATAGCGGCCGCAATGCGCTCGATTCCCTGGCGATAGGCAGCTTGTCGGTAGGTGATGTCCTCCGCACCTGCGCGCGTTAACACCTTGCCAGCCTCTTCTCTTAGCAGTGCGTCCAAGCGTTCATTCACTTGGGTTTCGCTCCATTTTTCTCCCGCCCGGTTTTGCAGCCACTCAAAATAACTGACGATCACGCCGCCTGTATTGGCGAGCACATCCGGCAGCACTGGCACATTACGCTTGGCAAGGGAGTGGTCGGCATCGCTGGTCAGCGGGCCATTGGCGATCTCTAAGATAGCGCCTGCTTTCACCTCGTTCACATTGTCGCAGTGAATTTGATTTTCAAGCGCCGCCAGCGCTAATACATTCACATCCAACGCCAGCAGCTCATCCCCCCTCATCGCTTTCCCTGCTGGGCTGTCGGTCACCTTGCCGCTATTCGACTTAGCCTGTTTAACGGCTTCAATATCGAGCCCATCCGCATGGTAGCAAGCACCACTGGTATCGGATACCGCGACGATACGATAGCCACGTTCACTGGCTAAACGCGCAAAGTGGTAAGCCGCGTTACCAAACCCCTGCACCGCCACAGTGGTCTCTTCCGGTTGTCGCTTTTCACGCTCGGCCCACAAATCGAGCACTTTTAGCGCGCCTCGCCCCGTGGCGGCCACTCGCCCTGGCGAACCGCCTAGCGGTAATGGCTTTCCGGTAATGGCCGCGGGCACTTTAGCCCGCACGATTTGCTCATACTCATCAATCATCCACCCCATGACCGTCGCATCGGTGTTCACATCAGGCGCCGGAATATCCCGATCGGGCCCCATGATATCGGCAATGGCGCGGATGTAGCCGCGCGCCAGCCGCTCTCGCTCCAGTGAAGAGAGCGCCTTGGCATCCACCTGGATGCCCCCTTTACCGCCGCCATAAGGTAAGCCAACCACCGCGCATTTAACCGCCATCCAGAAACTTAGCGTAGTGACTTCATGCTGGTTAACATCGGGATGAAAACGCACACCGCCTTTGGCGGGCCCTAAACTGGTGTCATAGTGGACTCGCCAGGCGGGAAAAGCTTTTAAGCTGCCATCGTCCATCCGCACGGGAATACTCACCTGCAGCGAAAGACTGGGCTGCATAAGGCGCGCCTGAGCATCCGCATGAATATCGAGCGCGTTGAACACATCTTCCAAGCGTGAACGGGCATCCTCAAACAGCGCCGCGCCTATTTCTGGTGTTAGTGTTCGGGGAGCCGTTTTTTCAGCTTGCTTTTGGGGCACTTGGCTATTCGTCGTTTTGGCCGTTTGATTTTTCGACTTAGCCTTTTTCGTCTTAGCATTACCCATGCAATACGCTCCTTTCCTTGGCCAGGGTAGGATTTCAAGAGATTAACGTTATAACGTGTTTACAGCGTAGCAGCTGGCGGCCAAACCATAGCGCTGAGCTAATCAATGTGTTGAGGAGAAATTCGTGCTGAATGAAGGTGGTGATGGCGCGTTGGATGATGAGAAAACCGGCACAACGGTGCGGTTAGATTCCGGACACTTTTATTCAGGGCTAAGTGACCCCGTACTACGCGATATAGCTTGGCTAATCGCCACACCGGACATTGTGGAGCTGCCGCCGCCCATTCCCTGCGCAGGGCGCCCCACTATGAAAGAGCTGGGGCTTGAGCGCGCACTGCTTCCCTGGCTACGCCAGCTTGGCCGACCGCCGTTGAGCGCATTGAACGGCAGCCGGGCGATGCGCATGGGGCATTATCACGAAAGCCTATGGCACACGCTGTTAGACCACGCACCGAATACGCGGCTGCTGGCCCGCAACGTGCGTATCAGCCGAAAGCGCAATACGCTCGGCGAGCTGGACATGCTCTTCCGAACGCGTGCTAACCCGGCACCGGTGCATTTGGAAGTGGCGATCAAGTTCTACCTGGGGCTGCCCGAGGGGCCAGGCGCGGCCACCAGCCAAAGCCGCTGGATTGGCCCCGGCGGGTTAGACAGCCTAGCGCTTAAGTGTGGTCATTTGCGCCGCCATCAATTGCCGCTTTCCACCACAGCACCCGCGTTGGAAACACTCGCTCACTGGCTTACGCCACGGGACATTGGGGTTTCAAGTAGGGAGTTAGGCGGGCAGCTAACCCGGCGATTGGCAATGCCGGGCGTGCTGTATTATCCCTGGCACGCGGCAATGCCAGCGCCCGAAGGCGCGACAGCCGATCACCGCAGAGGAACGTGGTGTTACTTACGCGATTGGCCTGAGATGGCAGCCCGCTTTCCCACCATGCCGAGAATGGTCTGGCTGGAAAAACCGCACTGGCTAGCACCGCCTTTAGATAGCGCCTTTCGTCCCGCTAAGGAGGTACTGCCCGCCATTATCGAACAGGTTCACGCCTGGCGCGCTCCCCAGCAAGTGATGCTGCGTTACTCAGAAAGAGAGGATAATGAACAACGTTATGAGCGGCTGTTTTTAGTGCCCGACAACTGGCCACGGCAAGTACCTCTACCGCCACGCATTCGGGACTAAATAACGACAAGATTATCGCGATGAATCAGCTCGTGGGCCTCAACGTAACCAAGGATCGCTTCAATCTGGTGGCTGGGCTGGCCTGCCAACTGGCGCGCTTCTTCGGCGCCGTAGTTAACCAGACCCTTGGCCACTGAGGCGCCCTGTTCATCCACACACACCACCATATCACCACGCTTAAAGCTGCCCTGCACATTGCGCACGCCGACCGCTAATAGGCTAGAGCCTTTATCGCGCAGTACTTTCACCGCACCGGCATCCAGTACCAGCGTGCCGCGCACCTGCAATTGCCCCGCCAACCAGCGTTTGCGCGCCGCCATGGGCACTTGATCCGGGCGCAACAGCGTGCCTAACGACTCGCCCGCCATAATCCGGTTGATAACATCAGGCTGGCGTCCACTGGCAATCACCGTGACCGCCCCAGAGCGCGCCGCTAACTGCGCCGCGCGCACTTTGGTGGTCATACCGCCCCGCCCCAGCGCTCCCCCGCTGCCTGCCATAGCGGCTAGGCGAGGGTCGTCCGCGCGCCCTTCGGCAATCATCTGGGCGTTGGGGTTGTGGCGCGGGTCGGCGTCAAACAGGCCTTCCTGGTCGGTCAATAGCAGCAGTGCATCCGCTTCCAGCAAATTGGCGACCAGCGCCCCTAGCGTATCGTTATCGCCGAAGCGGATCTCGTCGGTTACGACGGTGTCGTTTTCATTGATTACCGGCACCACGCGCATCTCTACTAACGTGCGTAGCGCAGAGAGCGCATTCAGGTAGCGCTTGCGGTTAGAAAGATCGTCGTGGGTAAGCAGGATTTGCGCGGTGAGCATGCTGTGGCGGGCAAAGTGTTGTTCATAACACTGGGTCAGACCATTCTGGCCTACGGCAGCGGCCGCCTGAAGCTCATGCACAGCGCTGGGGCGCACTTGCCAGCCCAGCCGAACCATGCCCGCCGCCACCGCGCCAGAAGAGACCAGCACTACCTCTATCCCCTGCTGATGCAGGGCGGCAATTTGATCCACCCAGCCACCAATGGCGGCTTCGTCCAGGCCACGGCCATCGTTAGTGAGTAGCGCACTGCCAATCTTCACCACGACCCGCCGCGCGCGGCTCAGCGCGCCTCGCCCTAGGATTTGCTCGTTACTTTCCATGCCACCCCACCTTCACCAGGCACTGACACTAAGGCGCGTACTCGACTTCAACATCGTAATCATCGTCGTCGAAGTCTTCATCATCTTCATCGTCACGCTTACGGCGACGCCCCAAACGATCTTCGGTACGCGCAACCGACTCTTCTTCCATGCGGCGGCGCATTTCCTGCTCACGGGCCAGCGCTTCTTCATCTTCATTCTCAAGACGACGCTGCTCAGTCAACCAGCGGTAGGCTGCCTGAACCAGCTTATCGGTGCCGTCGCTGCTGATCGCCGAAATGCGGAACACCGGGCCTTCCCAGTTGAGCGCCTGGATAATCTTCTGAGCGCGCTCTTCACGCTCCTCTTCCGGCAGCAGGTCAAACTTGTTCAGCACCAGCCAGCGTGGCCGCTCGGAAAGCGCTGGCGAGAATTGCCCCAGCTCGTGAACAATGGCCTTGGCAGCCTCGACCGGATCAGACTCGTCAAACGGCGCGACATCGACCACGTGAAACAGCAGCCGCGTGCGCGTCAGGTGCTTCAAAAAACGTAGCCCTAAGCCTGCGCCTTCAGAGGCCCCTTCGATCAAGCCGGGTACGTCGGCCATGACGAAGTGCTCGTGCATCCCCAGTTTTACCACGCCCAAGTTGGGCACTAAGGTGGTGAACGGGTAGTTAGCGACCTTGGGCTTGGCAGCCGACACCGAGCGAATCAACGTCGATTTACCCGCGTTGGGCATGCCTAGCAAGCCAACATCGGCCATCACTTTCATTTCCAAACGCAGGTTGCGGCGATCGCCATCGGTGCCCGTTGTGGTGCGGCGGGGCGCGCGGTTGGTCGAGGACTTAAAGTGGATATTACCCAATCCACGCCGTCCACCTTCGCCCACCAAGACCACTTGACCGATTTCGGTCACATCAGCGATGACTTCCAAGGTGTCTTCATCGATCACCGTAGTGCCCACCGGCACTTTTACGTGCAGGTCTTCACCGGCCTTGCCACTCATTTGACGGCCCATGCCGCCCTGCCCGTTCTGGGCTTTATAGAAGCGCTGGAATTTAAAATCGATCAAGGTATTAAGTGCATCGTCACCAATCAGGTAAACGCTGCCACCATGACCGCCATCGCCCCCATCGGGGCCGCCCCTGGGCACATATTTTTCGCGGCGAAAGCTAAGACAGCCATTGCCGCCTTTGCCCGCCTCAACAATAATCGAGGCTTCATCGACGAACTGCATTGGATACTCCCGGCCGCTTCCGCCGCCCTAATATGCACTGCTTTTTTCCCAACCGTTTATTCCCACCAGCATACTGGTAAAGACTGACCGGTAAAGTCATAGTGGAAAAGCGTATTGGAAAAGAGATTTAACCGACAAAAAAGCCCCGCCATAGCGGGGCCTTTTTTTCTCGTAATTTTTTCTTACAGCTCTTTTAAGCCAATTACGAGCGCAACGCTGACCGTTTAGGCAGAAACGATGCTAACAAACTTGCGGTTTTTCGGACCTTTGGTCTCAAACTTTACAAAACCGTCGCTCAGAGCGAACAGAGTGTGGTCACGACCCAGGCCTACGCCAGTGCCCGCGTGGAAACGCGTGCCGCGCTGACGCACGATGATGTTACCTGCAGTCGCCGCTTGGCCACCGAAGAGTTTTACACCTAACCGTTTGGACTCGGAATCGCGACCGTTACGCGTGGAGCCGGCTGCCTTTTTATGTGCCATTGCAAAATCCTCCTAAGGGAATTGACTGCTTACGCAGAAATTCCGGTAATTTTGACTTCAGTGAACCACTGGCGGTGGCCCTGACGCTTCATGTGGTGCTTACGGCGACGGAACTTGATGATAGTGACTTTATCGCCACGGCCGTGGGAAACCACTTCGGCAGAAACTTTAGCACCACCGATCATCGGCGCACCAATGTTGAAGTCATCACCGTCTGCGACCATTAGCACTTCATCAA
The DNA here is from genome assembly GCF_037070225.1 of Vreelandella indica. Lineage (NCBI taxonomy): Bacteria > Pseudomonadati > Pseudomonadota > Gammaproteobacteria > Oceanospirillales > Halomonadaceae > Vreelandella > Vreelandella indica. The sequence continues at coordinate 3,493 of NZ_JBANSO010000037.1, read as the reverse complement.
ACTCAATCGTTTCGCCGGTAGCGACTTCGATTTTTTCAAGCTTGAGGGTTTGACCTTCTTGAACACGGTACTGCTTGCCACCGCTTTTAATAATTGCGTACATGTCGCTCTCCGGACTTGTCGTTAATGCCGGTTACGCCCCGCGTAACCAACGCTCATCGCCTTCCGCTCTTATCGACCTGCTGCGAGTGGCGCCCCTTTTGGAGCCATCTGACAGGGAGCATGATGAGTGGGTCGCGGATTATAACGACTATCGCTGCTTACCACAAGACCACAGGCCGTTGTCAATTGCTAAGTCCGTTAACGACTAAAGTGTAACCGTCGCTCGTATCTTGACGCCCAACAGGCAGCCCCATAGCATGACCCCAACACTTGACCACATCTACTCCACAAATACGGGCGGCACTTACCGCCTCCATCTGCCGCGATGAACGGATTCCATGACCGCCAACGTCTCCTCAGCCCAGCCCGTCAGCCCAACGCCTTCACCGCTGCACGCCGTGGTGGCCGATGACTTCGCCGCCGTCAACCGCACAATTGTCGAGCAGCTCAATTCCAAAGTACCGCTGGTTGAAACCATCGGCCAGTACATTACCGAAAGCGGTGGCAAACGGTTGCGCCCTTTATTGGCACTACTGGCCGCCCGCTCGCTCGACTACACCGGCGACAAGCATATACCGCTGGCCACGCTGATCGAGTTTATGCACACCTCCACGCTGCTGCACGATGACGTGGTGGACGAATCGCATATGCGCCGCGGCAAGAAAACCGCCAACGATGCCTGGGGCAATGCGCCATCGGTATTGGTTGGTGACTTCCTTTATGCCCGCTCGTTTCAAATGATGGTTGATGTGGGCTCCATGCGGATCATGGCGATTCTTTCCGGCGCCACCTGCATCATCGCCGAAGGCGAAGTGCTGCAGCTGACCAATATCGGCAACCCCAGCATCTCTGAAGATGATTACTTCGAGACCATTTTGGGGAAAACTGCCATGCTGTTTGAAGCGGCCTCCCATAGCGGCGCCGTATTGGCGGAGGCAACGCCGGAACAGGAGAAAGCGCTCCAGTACTACGGCCGCTATCTAGGCTTAGCCTTCCAACTGATTGACGACCTGCTGGACTACCAGGGCGACGCCGATGCCATGGGCAAAAACGTTGGCGACGATCTAGCCGAAGGCAAGCCGACGTTGCCGCTGATCCACGCCATGGAGCAAGGCACGCCGGAACAGGCCAAGCTAATTCGTCAGGTGATTCGCGATGGTGGGCTTGAGCAACTCGACGCCGTGCTAGAAATTATTCACGCCACCGGCGCACTCGACTACACCCGCCAGCGTGCCGAAGAGATGGCCGATAAAGCCTTGCAGCAGTTGGAAGCCTTGCCGCCCAGCGCCTACCGCGACAGCATGGCCCAGTTGGCTCGCTTAGCGGTTGATCGCCAAGCATAAAAATTGCTAGATCACACCGCCGAAGACTTGAAAAAATACGTCTGGCTAAGTATGATCCACCTCCGTTGTTGAGCACAGCTCGACAACCTTCGGAATATAGCTCAGCTTGGTAGAGCGCTGCCTTCGGGAGGCAGAGGTCGTAGGTTCGAATCCTGCTATTCCGACCAAGAATACTATTAAAAACGGTCACTTAGCTAACACAGCAAGTGGCCGTTTTTTGTTGTGTCTGACGCTAGGTGACATATAGGTAGCACTGGAGTCAAATACACCACAGAATGATGCGATACGACACATTCTGTGGTGTATCGCTTGCGCTGTTCACTTAAAGTGTCAAACTACAGATATGTACTACAAAGTAAATCACACCCAAAAACTTCAATTCTGATCACTTGCTTGGTCAGGTTGATTGAGCTTTTGAAAGCACCTAGCAATAAGCTAGGGGGTAAACCATGACCGCATTCACTAACATAGGGCTTTATAGCCCCAAGCAAGCAGAGCGCCTGATTGGCGTAGAAGCGGATAAAATTCGCCGCTGGCTCATGCCTGCACGGTCGTCTAAGGGCCCTCTCTGGGAACCCGAACCCCAAGCGTTAGGCGCAGAAGACACCCTCAGCTTTAAAGATCTGCTCGAACTCCGTGCTGTGGCTAAATTCCGTAGCCACAATGTGAGCTTAACGGTCATCCGTGAAGCATTGCATGAATTAAGTGAGCTTCTACAGCGGGATTACCCACTCATCAATCCCCAGCTGTGTACCGATGGCCAAAAAGTATTCGAAGATGTGATAGTGCCCTCACTCAGGGCAGGCATCGAATTCGATGCAGAGGGAGACCCTGTGCGCTGGCATCCAGACCCCGAAGATCCCAGCATCGTGATCGACCCACGCTTTGCATTCGGCAAGCCCATCGTGCTGCCTAGCCACATGCCCACCAGCACACTAGCCCAAGCAGCCGAGGTAGAAGGCAGCGCAGAAGATGCAGCCCGTGCGTATGATGTGACGCAAGAGGAAGTAGAGCGTGCCGTAAAATTCGAAGAAAGGATTTTATCGGGTGCACTTCTTCATTGACGAAAATATCAGTCCTCGCATTGCCAACGCACTTAACCACCTAGCCAAACTCTGCAGTGAAAGCCACACGGTTTTGCATGCCCGTGAGGTCAACGGCGGCCCTGGCATGCCGGATGAAGTATGGCTAGAACAGCTCAAGCAGTCTGATAAAACCTGGGTTATCCTTTCTAAGGATCGCTTTCAAAAAGGTGATCCTGAAAGGTTGGCCTTCGAGAATTGCGGGATCACCACGATTAACCTGGGTAACGACTGGAAAAAGAAGAACGTATGGGAAACAGCGTTGCGCTTGATTGAATGGTGGCCTGTCATATCAAAAGAAGTTTTACAGGCCCCAGGGCCCATGCACTACGACCTGACCTGGGTAAGATCCCCCAAGCTAAAGGGGCGGAAAAAAGCCATTAAGTAGAAACTCAAACCTTGCTCCAGGCCTACTCTATGTTCGGGGTATGATATTCATTATCAGACTCCAAAAATCCTTCGCCATTCCTTTTACAGCCTCAGGAAACCCAGAAAAATAATCTCCCCACGAAATATCTAGCCCCATCAGAATAGGCATAAATAAGGCAGCCCAAAGTGTTGCCATGCCAAGCCAAAACATCTTTCTACCTGTTTTTTCAGAGCCTTTCTCCATTCGCTCCTGAACATCTACTATTCGTTCTTGAACAGCTACAATTCGCTCTTGCGCTTCTAACAAACTATTTAAACGCTCACGTTGTTCATCCTTGGCCTGGAGCTGCAAATCATAGAGCTTCTGCCAAGTGCGTATTCCGCCCTATCGTGACCGCCCATTCCGTTTGAACGTGACCGTCTGTTCTGGATGATGGTGACCGCGCATTCCGTTTTATCGTGACCGATTTTGGGCCGTTTTCCGGAATCGCCGGTCACGTTGCCGGAATCATCGGTCACGTTCCCCCGGAATCACATTCAACACGCTGGAATTCTTTAACTTTATTCGGCATACCCTTCTTTTTCATCACGAGGAAG
>NZ_JBANSO010000036.1:0-32142 GCF_037070225.1 Vreelandella indica | reverse complement strand
CCGAAACTGGGGGGTCACTGGTTCAGTGTCGCTTAACCCAGGAAAAGTGAAGGAAATCGAGCGTAATAAAAAGGCTGCTTAAGCTCAGCCATTTGGACAACTGGGTTGAAAATCACCGCACTCGCCAACCCGAAATAATAAGCTTATTGTCTCGCTTGTTACTGATAGGCTCCACGCGTGCTACTCGTGTCATATATCCTCCTGCTTGAAAGGTATTAACTTTTTATAACCTCTTCCTTTCTTAGCAGAGCTTTCGCCCTCTGACGAATTTATAGGCGAAATTTAACAACGGTTGAAAGTAATAAGTCTCCTTCAATACGTTAAGCGTTCTTGCCAAAACAAAATTGCCGGGCGCTCGGCCCGGCAATACGTCAGCGTGGTGACTGGCTAGTTACCGCGATTAATGATGCCTAGCACGATGATACTCACCACAATCACTCCAAGAATAATGACCACCACTGGGAGTAATTTATATAAACCGCTTGGTCGCTTCTTGGCTTCAGGCTGAAGATGTGGCTTGGACGATTCAAGATCCTCAGGCACCCGCTCACCAATGATGTGCTCTTTCTGTTCTTCCGGGGTTTTGCTTTCCTTAGTATCCATAAACACCTCCCGCGTTCCGGTCGAATAGGCGTCACTAACGCCTAGGTGAATGACTTACAGATTGACGACATCGAACGTAACCTCTGGATTGACGTCAGCATCGTAATCTACGTCGTCACGCTCGAAACCAAACAGCTTCAAGAATTCGTGCTTATAACCAGCATAGTCGGTAATGTCGAACAAGTTCTCGGTGGTCACCTCTGGCCATAGATCCTGACAAGCTTGCTGAACGTCGTCACGCAGCTCCCAGTCATCCAAACGCAGACGCCCAGCCTCATCCGTCACGAGTTCGCCCCGCTGTCCTTGGGCTGAGTAGAGGTGCTCGCCGAATAGGCGGTTTAATTGATCAATAGTGCCTTCGTGCAGCCCCTGCTCTTTCATGATGCGATAGACCATGGCGATATACAGCGGCATCACCGGAATCGCCGCACTCGCCTGGGTAACGACCGATTTCAGTACAGCAACGTTGGCGCCACCGCCGCTCGCTTTTAATTTGCTGTCGATCACCGCGGCAGCGCGATCCAGGTCTTCCTTGGCTTTACCTAACGCGCCATGCCAGTAGATCGGCCAGGTGATTTCGGTACCGATATAGCTAAATGCCACACTGCGCGCGCCTTTCGCCAACACACCGGCTTGGTCAAGGGCTTGCATCCACAGTTCCCAATCTTCGCCACCCATTACGGTGATGGTGTCGTCGATCTCTTGCTGGGTGGCAGGCTCTACTTCCGCTTCGATGATGGCGTCTTTATTAGTGTCGATTGCGGTGGCACGGTAGGTTTCGCCAATCGGCTTCAGGCTGGAACGCTTCAGCTCGCCGCTGTCAGGCAGCTTACGCACGGGCGATGCCAGCGAGTAGACCACCAGATCAATCTCGCCCATGTCTTGCTTGATCAGCTCAATGGCTTTTTCCCGCGCTTCATGGGAGAACGCATCGCCATTGATCGACTTGCTATAAAGCCCTTCCTGCTTGGCAAACTTATCGAAAGCCGCACTGTTGTACCAGCCTGCGGTGCCTGGCTTTTTATCGGTGGCGGGCTTTTCAAAGAAGACACCTAGCGTATCGGCCCCATAGCCAAACGCCGCGGTAATACGTGCGGCCAAGCCATAGCCACTCGAAGCCCCTATCACCAATACTTTTTTCGGGCCAGCCTGCTTATCCAAACCGCGGGCGCGGGTTGCTTCAATCTGCTCGCGAACATTCTGCTCACAGCCAATGGGGTGAGTGGTGGTACAAATAAAGCCGCGCACTTTGGGTTTAATAATCACATTGAACCTCGTTATAGGATTGATTTGGTTACCAACGTCGCCCTGCCAAGGCAACTTTTTGACTCAGTGGGGCTATTCTAGCTGTCTCCGTGCCGTGTGTCCGCTCTTGAGCTAATGTGTAGCCGTGCGCTATTGTCCGCCCTTGAGCTAGGGGCGCTTTCACGTCACGATAGTTGCCTAAGCACCGACTTTTCCAATGAGGCGACCATGAATGCACAGCAGCTAGTAGATGAACGTGGTGACCTTTGGCTAGCGCTAGCCCCGCTGTGGCTTGATCGTGAACCCAGCGAACGCGATTACGCCCATATGGTAGAGGTCGTGCAGCGCTACGACATGACCCTCAATGAACTTGAGTGGATGTTTCGCTTGGAAATGGCCCCGGTGATGTCTCGCCACCAGCTTTCAATCGCCAGCGAGTGGCGACAATTTGACGATTATAAGCTGATGAAGCAGTTGGTTAATCACAACATGCGCTTGAAGGGCTGGCGGCGCAAAAGCTGGGCGCTGTTTTCGGGGTTAACCACGATGATGGTTCGTCACCGCTGGAATGCGCTAATGAGCCGCGTCGCTGTCGTGCGGGGGGAAAAAATTTAGGGGTAGGTTTGATCCAACGCCTGCTCTAACGCCAGGCGCAACGGGCGCCCGTGATCGCGCGGACCAAAGCGGGCAATAACATTGCCATCGCGGCCTATCAGAAACTTAGTAAAATTCCATTTGATCGCTTTCGTACCAAGCACACCAGGTGCCTCGCCTTTAAGCCATATAAAGAGCGGATGCGCATCTCCCCCGTTCACTTTTACCTTCTCCATCAGTGGAAACGTCACCCCAAACTGCTGCTCTCCAAACTGGCAAAACGCTTGGGCGTTTTCCGGCGACTGGCGGCCGAACTGGTTACACGGAAAGCCGAGTACAGTGAAGCCGCGATCCCGGTAACGCTGGTAGAGGGTTTCAAGCTCTTTTAACTGCGGAGTGAAGCCGCATTGGCTGGCGACATTGACCACTAACAGCACTTGGCCGCGCAGTGCGCGCAGATTAAACGGCAGCCCTTGGTGGTTAAAACAATCTTGATCGTAAATCATCGTTGAGCCCCACAAACACCAAACGGCATAGCTATCACCATGCCACGACTCTACTTTTTACACCAGCGGCCCAGCGACCACTCTTAGTGCTAGCGCGATTAGTAGCACCCCGGTAACGCGGTTAATCCAGTGGGCACGTTGTTGCAGCCAAGGCAAAATGCGTGAGTGGGAAAGCAACACAGCCACCAACACGTACCAACCACCATCAATAATCATCGCTGTTAGCACTATTATAGCTTTGGCCACCGCACTCATGCCCGGTGTTACAAACTGACTTAGCAGGGCGACAAAAAAGAGGATTAGCTTAGGGTTACCTAACGCGACGAGCACGCCCTCTTTGGCTGCTTGGCCCCGGTTAGTGGTCATCACTACCGGCTGTAAGGCGCCCGCTTGACCGGCGCGCAACGCTTTAATCCCCAGCCATGCCAAATAAGCGGCGCCGCACCAGGTAATCAGTTGGAACAGCAGCGGAAAACCGGCAATTAATGCCCCCAACCCCCACACGGTCAATAGCGCGTAAAATCCCACGCCCAGCGCATGAAATATGGCTGCCGTGACACCGACAAAACGACCACCGCCTAATGTATGGCGTAGCACCAGTGCCAAACTTGGCCCCGGCGACATAGCGCCCATGGCACAGATAGCGGCAAGTGATAGCCACAGTGTCAACGGCATGCGATTTTCTCCTTGAAGGGACGACATCACGATATGAGGCGTAGGCGCCAGTATACGCTAAGCCAAGCAACACTTCGGCCAGCGTCTTAAATAACGCTGTTAGCATGGTACGCTGTTGGGTAAAATTTGCTTTTTTCGCACTTATTTCCACTTATAACTTTCAGAATCGCCGCTCAATGCGAGGGGCGTATGGCTAACACAGGACGGCAACATGGGTAGGGCTTTTCAGAACCGTAAGGAATCTATGGCCAAAACGGCCGATGCAAAGACCAAGGTCTACAGCAAATACGGGCGCGAAATTTACGTCTGCGCCAAAGCTGGTGGTACCGACCCGAACGGTAACTTAGCACTGCGCGGTTTAATGGAGCGGGCTAAAAAAGACCAAGTGCCCTCTCACGTGATTGATAAAGCGCTCGATAAAGCCAGCGGTGCCGGTGGGGAAGATTTCTCTGCCGCACGCTATGAGGGCTTTGGCCCTGGCAATGTGATGGTGATTGTCGACTGTCTAACCGACAACCCCAACCGCACCTTTGGCGATGTGCGCGGCTGCTTTACCAAAACCAAGAGTAAAATTGGTACGCCCGGCAGCGTTAGCCATATGTTTGACCACTGCGCCATCTTCTCCTTCGCCGGAAGCGATGAAGACGCCGTGCTGGAAGCATTGATGGAAGCCGATGTCGATGTCACCGACATTGAACAGGAAGAAGGCGAGCGTATTACCGTTTTCGCGCCGCATACCGACTATGCTAAAGCCAAACAGGCGCTGCTGGATGCGTTCGGCGAGATTGACTTTGAGGTTGACGAAATTCAGTTTCTGCCGCAAACCACCACGCCGGTTGAAGGCGATGACGTGGCAATGTTTGAAAAATTCCTGGGCATGCTCAACGAGCTGGACGACGTGCAAAACGTCTATCACAGCGGTGAGCTGCCCAAGGAAAGCGAGAGCTAATCACTGCCTCTCGAGGAAGCCGAGCCCACCGCGTTGCGAGTATCCAAGGCCGCATCCGGTGGCAACATCGCTGACTGTACGCCCGCGGCACTCAGCACTTTTTTGCCGCGTAAGGTAAGATCGGTAATAAACAAAAATTGCTGGCGAGGATCCACCGGGTAGGCGCGAATACGGTAGTGGGTGCCCCAGGGTTTCTCTTCGGCTACGACAATAATTGGCTTATCGAACTTCAGATAGGCACTGGTTAGCGCCACATCGCGCAATGCTTTGCGCACCCAGCCTGCTTCGTGCTCCGGGTGAAGATAGAAGCTCGCCACGCACTGCAGGCTGGTACCGCCGTTGTTGGCATTATAAACGGCGTGATCCCACAGCTTTAAATGCGGCACATAGACCAAATCATCGTCAGGGGTTTGGATGTCAACGGTGCGCAAGCCAACGTGCTTGACCTCGCCGTAGGTATCTTCAATCTGCACCCAGTCACCGGGCCGATAAGGCAGCTCTACCGCTGAGACAACGCCCGCTATCAGGCTGCTGACGTAATCTTTCATGGCAAAGCCAATGGCTAAGCCCAGCGCCCCCATAACGGTCACCATGTTGCGTAGCGACGGCTCAATAATTGTCGGTACGATGATGGCGAGCGCAGTAATTAATATCAGCAAGCGTGTCATCGGCACCAAGGCAAAAATACGAAAACGTACTTGGCCATGCATTCGATTGCCGATCCAGTTCAGCCCACGCTGGCTGACAATAATCAGCACAATGGTTGTTAGCAGCACGACACCTAACGTAATCAGCGTTTGGCTATCAATATCGTTAAACAGTCGCGCGTACTTCTGTTGTTCTTCCATGGAATGCCCTCCGTGGGCCTATCGAGAAGGGCTGCTTAAAGAGGGTCGACCAGATAATTACGCGATTCCAATAACTGACGAACGCTCGCGTAGCTTAGCGGTGCGACCTGCCAGCGCCCTTCGCAACTTAAAATAATGCCTTTGCGTTGCAGGGCTAAACGGGCATTCAGTGCTTCATGGTGTGAGAACGGCAGCACATCTCCTAGAGCGTGGTCATCAAGGCCGCCATGAACCAGTAACGCATGCAGTACCAATGTGGCGATATCCCCGGTGTCGGCGGAAAGCTCCGCCTCGGCGAGGGCATCCACCAGCCATAGGGCCTCTTCATCTTCTGCTTTTGGCTCACGCAGCCGCTCGCGCCAGTAGTGCCACGCAAGTCCTATATGACCACGGCAGTGAGCCGCTAAGCGCTGGAGCTCTTTATTAGGCGCTTTACCGTTTTGCTCAGATGCTGAATCGGACAATACCTGCTTGCCGGTTCGCGTACTGTAGACCGCTGGAGGCTGCCCCTCATGAGCCGCCATCGCCGCAAAGTAGTGTGACAGATGCTCACCCTCCATCGATTGCAGGGTAAACACCGGCGCGCCATCAATTCCGATCACCTGCTGAAGATACGCATAGGCCCAGCTGTCACAGCCAATCACGCCCTGTCCCAGACGGCCGCTTAAAGCGCGCTCAAGAAACTCACGAATACCCTGAATCCCTTGGGTATGGCGTAAAAAGTGGCGCTCAAGGGCTGGCACTGCCCACTTTTGTTGATTGACACAGCGCTCTACCCACTCAGTGCCCCCCTTGGTGAGTTCGTTAAGCGTGGGTGGCGGTAAACAGGCAACTTGGTGCTCTTCCGCCCACTGTTTAACCACCGATGTATGGCCGCTATGAGGTGGGGTAATAAAAAAGGTGACCGGTGCTTCGCAGCTTTCAAGCTGTTGCGCTAACGCCTTAGCTGCAAACGACCAATCGATGGGTGGCACTAGATGCGCCAGCCGAACCTCAGGTAGCGCGTGTAACTCGCTCTCTTCTTTCACTTGCTGCTCGGCAGCGCTCTTGCCTACTAGCCATGTTGACGCCGAGCGTAATGAACGTCTCCACTGGCTGGCCTGGGTCTGCTCGGGAGTATGAAATTGATCAAGCTCAACGACTTCCCACAAAGGTGTGTCGGCTGATGATGGCTGCTCCCCCATGTACCTATTCCTGTCGCTAGAAATACCAGCACTTTAGCACGGCATTCCTAAAGGCTAACCTCATAACCGAACTTATAGTCTAAAATAAAGTCGTTAAAAGCAGTATTTAACGCTCTTATAGGACGGATGTCGTAGGCAACAGCTAAAGGAGAAAGCGATGAGTGTTGTTCAGGTCAGCGAAGAAGAGCTACACGCCAAATTAGAAAAATGCATCGCTGGTGAGCGGCTATTGATCGAGCATGAAGGCAATCGATTCAGTGCCAGAATTCAGCATGTCGGCTTGCTTGGCGTGAAGGTAATTCCAGAAACTGAAATTAAAAACAGCCACCGCACGCCAGGTGATGTGGAAGGAATTACAGTGCCCTATAAAGAAATACTTGAGCTTGAAGTGAAGGGGGTGGTCTATAGCCTATTGCCGGAATAACGTGAATTTGATCTTGCACGCCCACAAGTTCGGCTAGGCGTGCAAGCTTTCCAGCTATAGCGATTGTAGAAGCGACGATGCCAACTGGCTTAGTACGTCAGGCAAATCTTACCAAAGTGCTGACCAGACTCCTGGTAGTGAAAGGCGTTAGCGATTTCTGCCAGCGGAAATTCCCGGTCAATAACCGGGTGCATATCGAGGGTTTCCAGCGCACGAATCATCTCGATCTGCTGGCGACGACTGCCGACGATCAAGCCTTTCAAATTCGCCTGCTTGGCCATTAATTTCGCGGTCGGTATTTCACCCTCACGGCCGGTGAGGATGCCAATTAACGCGATATGCCCACCGATTTTTATCGCATCAAAGGATTGTGGCAGCGTACCCGGGCCGCCCACTTCGACGATATGATCAACGCCTTCGCCGTTGGTAAGCTCTTTAACCCGCTTACCCCACTCAGGCGTCTCCTTATAATTGATGGTGTGCTCGGCGCCCATTTCCCGCAGCCGTGCCAGTTTTTCATTCGACGATGAGGTAGCGATTACCCGTGCGCCCATCAGGCGGGCAAACTGCAGGGCAAAAATGGATACCCCGCCGGTGCCCAGCACCAGTACCGTATCACCCGCTTTAATGTCACCATCGACCACTAAGGCCCGCCATGCGGTTAAGCCAGCGGTCGTTAACGTCGCTGACTCAGCATGGCTGTAACCCTTGGGCTGATGGGTAAACCACTCCACCGGGCGTATAACCTGCTCACGGGCATAGCCATCCACGCCGTCGCCCGGCGTGGTGCGAAAGTCACCCACTCTGGCCGGGCCTTCCAACCAGTGCGGAAAGAAGGTCGAGACCACATGATCGCCCACTGCGAACTCGCTTACTCCTTCGCCGACGGCTTCGACAACGCCCGCGCCGTCCGACATGGGAATACGCCCATCTTCGGCGGGAATCATTCCGGCGACCACAGCATAGTCATGAAAATTCAGTGAGCTGGCGTGTAAGCGTACTTTAATTTCGCCTGCGCCTGGTTCACCAGGGCCTTCCACCTGCTGCACCTTTAGGTTGTCTAGCCCACCTGGCTGTTGCAATGTAATCACTTGCATTAAATACCTCCCTTTACACAGTCGATGCTACTGAGTGGATGTGAATGTCACGTTATCAGACGAAGTATCTTCTGACACGTCCAGACCCAGGAAACCGCCAGACTGGCGCTGCCACAGGCTGGCATAGATGCCTCCTTTCGCCAGTAGCTCTTGGTGGGTACCGCTTTCCACCATACACCCTTCATCCACCACAATTAACCGGTCGAGCATGGCAATAGTCGACAGCCGATGCGCGATGGCAATCACCGTTTTGCCTTCCATCAGCGTATCCAGCTGTTCTTGAATGGCGGCCTCCACTTCTGAGTCCAGCGCCGAGGTGGCCTCGTCCAGGACCAGAATCGGGGCATTTTTGAGCAGCACCCGGGCGATCGCGATCCGCTGGCGCTGCCCACCGGAAAGCTTCACTCCGCGCTCGCCCACATGGGCATCCAGGCCGCGACGCCCTTTCGGGTCGACCAGATCATTGATAAAGGTGTCCGCATGGGCGCGGCACACTGCGTTCCAAACGTCTTCGTCACTGGCGTGGGGGCTGCCGTAACGAATGTTCTCGCGCAGCGAGCGGTGCAGCAGCGAGGTGTCCTGGGTAACCATGCCAATCTGGTGGCGCAAGGAGGTTTGAGTCACCTCGGCAATGTTCTGCCCATCGATCAATATCTGCCCACCTTGCAAGTCATAAAAACGCAGCAGCAAATTGGCCAGGGTGGATTTACCCGCCCCGGAACGACCAATCAGGCCGATTTTCTCGCCGGGTTTGATGGTCAGGCTCAATCCATCAAAGACGTTTTTACTCTCCCCTTTCGCCTGGGCGTATTGAAAGCGCAGCGCGTCAAACACAATTTCGCCATGGGGCACCTGAAGCGCTTTCGCATTGGGCGCATCGTTGATCGTAGGCTTCTGAGCGATGGTGTTCATGCCATCCTGAACCGTGCCAATATTTTCAAACAGCCCGGCGACTTCCCACAAAATCCAGTCGGACATAAAGCGGATACGCATGACCAGCGCGATGGCAATCGCCAAAACGCCCAGGGAAATCGCCTCTGTGTACCAGGCGCTGATCGCCATGGCCGCAGTACCTACCAACAGCGCCGTGTTGAGCAGCGTCAAACCCACGCTCATGATCGTCACCAAGCGCATCTGGCGGTGAACGGTGACCATAAAGCCTTCCATAGCGTCTTTGGCGTAGCGCTGCTCGCGCTCGGTGTCGGCAAACAGCTTGATGGTTTGGATATTGCTGTAGCTGTCCACCACGCGGCCGGTCATCTGGGCGCGGGCGTCCGCCTGGGCCATGGAGACATCTCGCAGGCGCGGCACAAAGTAGCGCATGATCGCCAGGTAGCCCACCAGCCATAAGCCCAGAGGGATCAGCAGCAACAGATCCGCCCGGCCTAGCAGGTAGGCCGCGCCAGTGAAATAGACGATGGCGTAGACCAATAAATCCATCACCTTGGTGACGGTCTCGCGGATCGCCAGCGCCGTTTGCATCACTTTTTGCGACACCCGCCCGGCAAATTCGTCCTGATAAAATGCCAGGCTCTGGCTCAGCATATGGCGGTGGGATAGCCAGCGGCCTATCATCGGGTAGTTGCCGAAAATACTCTGATGGGTGACCAGTGACTGCATCAGCACCAACAGCGGCAAGCCGATCAGCAGCACTAGCCCCAGGCCAGCAAGCCACAGGCCGTTTTCAGCCCAAAAGCCTGCACGTTCAACATTGCCCAGCCAATCGACCAGTTGACCCATGTAGCTGAAGAAAACCACTTCAGCCGCCGACACCAGCGCCGTGAACAGCGTCATTAGCAGTAACAGCGGCAACATCGGACGGGAAAAGTGCACAATAAACGGCATCAAGCCTTTAGGCGGCGTTTCAACGTTGCCTTCAGGATAGGGATCAACCCGCGTTTCGAAGTAACGAAATAGCGGCTGTAAAACACGCGACAGCATATATTTTCCTTGTGAAGAACGCGGGTAACATTGCCTACAGCGCCGATACCCTGACAGGGAAGCGGAAAAAATGCGCTACAACATAAGCTGAAACGTTAATAAGGCTGCGGAATTTCACCTTCATCGTCATCATCGTCACGCATCCGCGCCTGGCGGTCGGCCTCTTCCTCTTTGGCATCGTCGATGACTTCCATCAGCTCATCGACGTTAGCAATATGGGTGTCGGCATCGAAGTGGCCGGTGAGCTTGCTATCCGGATGTAGTTCGCCGGTTTCATACAGCGCCCACATCTCTCTGCCATATTCGGTATTCAGAAGCGCTGGCGCGTACTTACCGAAATAATCTCGCATGTTATCCACATCGCGATAAAGCATGGCGGCCGCGCTGTTATTACCGGCGGCGTCAACGGCCTGAGGCAGATCAATAATCACCGGGCCCGAGGCATCGACCAGCACATTAAATTCCGACAGATCGCCGTGAATCAAACCTGCGCACAGCATCCTAACCACGTCTTGAATGACTTTGGCGTAGTAGGTCTCAGCCTGTTCTGGCGTTAGCGTGACTTCGTCCAAGCGCGGTGCCACATTCCCCTCGGCATCGCTGATCATCTCCATCAGCAGTACACCGTCGACAAAGCCGTGAGGTTCGGGCACCCGTACACCCGCAGAGGCAAGACGATAAAGCGCATCGACTTCGGCGTTGAGCCACGCCTGCTCCTGCTCTTTTTGGCCGTAACGGGTTTTTTTGGCCATTGCCCGTGAACGGCGGCTGTTGCGCTCTTTACGCCCTTCTTGGTACTGAACAGCCTGTTTAAAGCTGCGCTGTTTGGCCTCTTTAAATACTTTGGCACAGCGCACTTCTTCACCGCAGCGCACCACGTAGACCTGCGCCTCTTTACCGCTCATTAACTGCACCAGCACCTCGTCGATCATTCCATCATCGACCAGCGGCTGTAATCGCTTAGGGATTTTCATGGTTAGCTGCGTCGGCTCCTCTTTGGTACGCGTTCAATAACGGATACGGCGAACACGGAAAGCCCGCCCTTTTAATTTATCACGCTCGAGTTTGGCCTGGGCCTGCTGAACTACATCGCGCTCAACGGCCACATAGGCACTGCGCGCCAGCACTTTAATCTTGCCCACTTGGTTACCACGCAACCCGCCTTCGCTGGTCAGCGCGCCAAGAATGTCACCGGGGCGCAGTTTATCTTTCTTACCACCGGCTAATTGTAACGTCGCCATTAGCGGCTCAAACGGCACTGAGTGCTGGGGTTTAGGCAAAGGTTCGGAGGCAATAGGTTGCTCCAGCAAGCCTTCTAGCCTCTCCAGCCGGTAACTCTCTTTAGGGGTCACTAGCGTACAGGCAATACCGCTAGCCCCGGCACGCCCTGTGCGCCCTACCCGGTGAACGTGAACATCTAGCTCGCGGGCAATCTGGTAATTGAACACGGCGTCCAATTGGGCAATATCCAAGCCGCGGGCGGCCACATCGGTGGCCACCAGAATAGAAGCACTCTGGTTAGCAAACAGAATCAATATACGGTCGCGATCTTTCTGCTCTAAATCGCCATTCAGCGCCACAGCGCTAAACCCGACATCCGTTAGCTGCTCAGCCACTGCCTGGGTTTCGCGTTTGGTGTTGCAAAACACCACACTGGTGGCAGGCCGGTAGACCAGCAGTAGTTGACGCAGGGCGTCAAATCGAGCGTCTTCATCGGCGACGCTATAAAAGTGCTGCTGAATCGTCGTGGCATCGTGCACTTCGGCGATTTTAACCATCACAGGCTCACGCATTACGCCGCGGGTCATCACCGTTAGGCCGCCCGATGACTGCTCATCGGGGAACGTCGCGCTGAACAGTAGCGTTTGGCGGTCAGTCGGGGTGTCAGCAATGATGTCATCAATGGTGGCCTGAAACCCCATATCCAGCATGCGGTCGGCTTCATCCAGCACCAGTATCGAGAGCGAATCGAGGGTCAGCGACCCTTTGCGCAGATGCTCGTCAATACGCCCAGGTGTACCCACAACAATGTGCGCACCATGCTCTAAAGAGCCGAGCTGGGGCCCAAACGGTGCTCCCCCGCAAAGGGTGAGTATCTTTATATTCGCCATGCCACGAGCCAAACGGCGCAGCTCTTCTGCCACCTGGTCAGCGAGCTCACGAGTGGGGCACAGTACTAAGCCTTGCACCGCAAAGCTCTCTACTTTCAATTTAGCCAGCAGCGCTAAGCCAAAGGCCGCCGTTTTACCTGAGCCGGTTTTCGCCTGCGCCAGCACATCGCGTCCGGCCAACATAGGCGGCAGGCTTTCAGCTTGCACTGGCGACATTTCATGGTAGCCAAGGGACGCAAGGTTGCTCAGCAAAGCTTGTGGCAACGCTAACGAGGAGAAAGAGGAGTCAGACACGATATTACCTTGCTTGGGCCACACGTGGGCGGCCATCGGAAACACAGCGTGCGCCCCCTGGAGGGCAAGTGACGCACAAACATAACGGCACCATACCAGAAAGTGCTTCGGCCTGCGCCGCCATCACATCGACATTACGTTGCCAACGGTACAAAAGTGGCCTGGCTCAAGGTGGCGAGATCCCGTGGCGAGAGCTCAATCTCGAGCCCTCGGCGCCCGGCACTGACATAAATGTTGGGAAAGCTTTCTGCGGAGTTATCGATAAACGTCGCCAGCCGCCTCTTTTGCCCCAGCGGGCTCACGCCTCCCAATACATAACCGGTAGTGCGTTCTACCTCGTCGGGTTGCGCCATCGTTGCTTTCTTCGCCCCAGCAGCCTTGGCGATCTGCTTCAAGCCTAACTGGCAATTCACCGGCACAATACCAACTGCCAGCTGCTTACCGTCCAGCTTCACAACTAACGTTTTAAATACCTGCTCAACCGCTACGCCCAGCTTTTCCGCCGCTTCCAACCCATAGGAGTGCGCGGAGGCATCGTGCTCATACTCATGAAGCTGAAAGGCAAAGCCTGCGTGTTTTGCGCTATTAATAGCCGGTGTCATGTCGCTCTCTTGGTTAACAGCGTTGATGCTAAGGATTTTACTGTCAGGCGCATTTCGCCCTTTAGGTTAATAGCGCGACAGGTAAAAGAAAGTCAACCGATTAGAACAGTTGGAAGGTCTGATTGATGCTTCTGGAAAGCTGCGCCCCAGCTACTATGCTCAACAATGAAGTGTTTAATAGTTCAGTGCTCAATAGTGCAGTCGATAAAAGGAAGCTAACCGAAAGGAGTCCAGCAATGCCAGCAACCTCTAAAGCACAGCAGAAAGCGGCGGGCGCCGCACTTTCCGCTAAGCGCGGAGAAACCAAGCCCAGTGAGCTTTATGGTTCGTCTAAAGAGATGTATGACTCGATGAGCGAGGAGGAACTAGAAGAGTTCGCGAGTACAAAGCGTGAAGGTAAGCCGCAAAAGAAAGACGATTAATCAACCGCTTGCTGATCAACAAAACGCCAGCTTCGTTAAGCTGGCGTTTTTTAGCACTGCCTTAAACAGAACGTCAATCTTTTTCGTACACCTTAGCCAGCGACCAGCGTCAGACTGGTGACTGGGCGCAGATTCAGCCGCTTACAACGCTGCTCGACACTATCAACAATCTCTTGGGCGTCGTTGAACTGCTGCTTGTCGAGCTGAATATCCACCATGAGAAAACTGCCTACCTGGGCAAGCCTCACATCGTCGGCGGTGACAGCAAAATCAGCGACATCTTCCACTACGTTTTCGCGCACGCTGCTGCATGAGCCACCAAACATAAGCTCACGTAATGCCCCCTTCACCATGCGAATAGGCATAGGCAAGAAATAGCCTGCAATGATCAGCACCATCACCGGGTCGGCAAAGCGCGCATAGCTGGCCCAGGGCGATTGGGTCAACACCCAAGTAAGCCCAAACCCCAACATCACGGCAGCACTCAGCCAGGTATCCATCTGCCACTGACGTAACTCGGCGGCTAACAGCGAGGAGCGCGCAACCCGAGCGTAGCGCGCCAGCCACCACCAGGTTAATAAACAGCCTGTTACGTTGGCCACGCCAAACATCAGCGCCAAATCCAGCGTCACCAAACGGCCACCCTCAAGCAGGCTCCACATAGCGGACACCAGCGACACAATACACACCATAGCGATCACTACGCCTTTGAGCAGCACCGCAAGCGGCTCCACCGTCAGCCGCCCAAAGGGGTAGTGATCATCCGCCGGTTTGCGCGCCTGCTTGAGGGCATAGAGCGACAGCGATGCCAACACCAAGCTTAAGAGCGAATAGCCGCTATCAAACAGGATTGTTATTGAACCACTGGTAAGCCCTAGCGCTAACCCGGTAAAAGCAAACAGGCTAGCTGAAATGGCTGAGAATTTTAGCGCACGGCGCTCGGCAACAAAGGGGGTCACGCGGATAACTCCATCACATTTGGACAATTGTGCGCCATAATAGTGAAGCATCATGACAATCACGAATCGCTGAGTGCCAAGTTTACTGGCACTCAAAGCGAAAGAGGCAGCTATGCGCTCAGAACAAGTACAGGCCTTTATCGATGTCACCGAACATGGCTCTTTCGCCGCCGCAGCGCGGCATACTGGCCTCAAGCGGAGCACCCTAAGTGCTGCGGTTAATGCGTTAGAGGACAGCCTGGGTGTGGCGTTATTTGAGCGCTCTGGCAATAGCCTTACGCTGACCGCCGTGGGCGATAGTGTGCTGCCCGACTGCTACCGGTTACTGACCAGCGCCAGCCGGATCAAAAAGCACTGCCACCAACATTTGCAGGGCGTTGAAAGCCAACTCTGCATTGCCCGCGATGACGCTTTGCCTGAAGTGTTTTGGCGCCAGGTGATGCATGACTTAAAACAGCAATTCCCGCTCACCGCGATTTCGGTGTATTTGGTGCCTCCCCAGGAGCATACCCAGTTTGTGCAGCGCCAAACGGTGGATATTGCCTTCGGCCTGTATACCGCTGAAGGCATTGACGCCAACGCAGCCAATCTTGCTCCCGTCAGTATGCGTTTAGTGGCCGCGCCTAAACACCCGCTCAGTCGCTTGCCTAGCGTAAACCGCGACGACTTAGCCCAGTACACCCAAGTGTGTTTGACCCACGTGCAGGATGACAAGTTGATCAGCGAAGCGCTGTTTTCAGGCAATTACCTGGGGCTGACCATGTTTGAAGTAATTCGCGATGCCGTTATTAACGCGACTGGTTGGGCGCTGCTGCCTTACCCACTGGTAAAAGGCGCGCTGGAGGCTGGCACCCTGGGCACGCTAAATCATGACCTCGCGCTAGATAGCCACTACTACCGCTATGTGGAGAGCGATAATCGCGGCGTGGTTGCAACTGCCTTGTTAAACAAGGTGGCGCATTTTTTAGCCACCCAGAACTAACCTCCCAAACGATTAGAAGAAATTGACTGACATATCGTTGAAATCTTTTAAGTGGAAAAAAACGCTAAAGCCTTCCACGCTATTAAAAAGCGCTAAATAAGGAGACGCCAGGACACGCCACGTGAGGGACACAGGCAAGTGTCATCCAGGCGTAATACGCACCTGCCAGTGTCGAAGTTGCCGTCAACCAAGGAGTACTTCCAACGATGGTACGACTCGATAAGAAAGCCACTCGGCTATATGTGTTGGACACCAATGTCCTCATTCATGACCCCACCGCGCTTTATCACTTTGATGAGCACGATGTTGTTATCCCCATGACAGTGCTGGAGGAACTTGATAAGCACAAAAACGGTGTTCGTGAAATCGCTCGCACGGCTCGCCAAATCAGCCGTACGCTCTCTGACCTTACTAGCCAAGTCACTTTTGACGAGATTCAACGCGGCATTCCCATTCCTCGAATCAGCGGCGAAACAGGACGCCTGCACTTCTTATGCTATAACGACTTAAAGCTCTTTGACTCACTCGATGATAGCCCTGACAACCGCATACTGGCGGAGACCTGCCGCCTACGCGAAGAGCGCCCTGACGCCTCCGTCATCCTAATCACCAAAGACATTAATCTTCGTGTTAAAGCCGCCGCATTGAAGGTGCCGGTCGAGGATTACCTTAACGACCGTGCTTTCTCCGACAGCGACGCCATGATCGAGGGTGCCCAGGTCTACGCTTCAGCGGGCCATGATGGCGCGTCACTCTGGGAAACGCTGAATGTTGACGTGACCGTTGAGCGTGTTGGCCATCACACGTTCTATCAGCTCACTGGCAACATGCCCCGCCAGTGGCACGTTGGCATGCTGGTCTCGGATAGCGAAAACGGCGCCGAATTTGAGGCGATCATTCGTGAACTGGGGCCTTCCTCGGCTCGTCTGCAACTGCTAACTAATTACCGCCATCACGCGGGCGTCTGGGGTGTGCATGCCCACGACAGCCGGCAAAATTTCACCTTAAACCTCCTGATGGACCCCGATATTGATCTGGTGACCATTGCAGGTAATGCCGGTACCGGCAAAACCTTCATGACCCTGGCCGCCGCCTTTCAACAGACACTGGATGCCAAGCTGTTTGAGCGTATTGTGTTTACCCGCGCGCCGATCCCGATGGGTGAAGATATTGGCTTTCTGCCCGGTACAGAGGAGGAGAAGATGTCGCCGTGGATGGGGGCCTTCCACGACAATATGGACAACCTGTTACGCAATGAGGAGGGAGAATCAAGCTGGGACAACGGCGCCACACGGCAGTTAATTGGATCGCGTGTTCAAATACGCTCACCGAGCTTTATGCGCGGCCGCACCTTAAACGACACTTTCTTAATCATTGACGAGGCACAAAACTTCACCCCCAAACAGCTCAAATCGCTAGTTACCCGGGCGGGGCGCAATACTAAAATTGTCTGCTTGGGCAACGTCGGGCAAATCGATACGCCGTATCTGACGGCTAACACCTGCGGCATGGCGGCGGTGGTGGAACGCTTCCGCGATTGGCCCCACGCAGGGCACATCACACTGAAAAGCGTTGAGCGCTCACGCTTGGCACTGGCGGCAGAAGAGCTGCTTTAACCCAACTGCCTCCCGCCGCTGGTATGGGGCGGGAGGCAAGGTGCCATCAAAAAGCCTTATGATTACGTTGACTTACTCACTATCGGCGTCTCTATCTACGTCCTTCCACGGCCGAGGAGTACCAATAGTATCCGCGGCAAATGCCTCGCGCTCGCCTAGCGGGCGCGCCTCGCCAATCGTGGTGTCGTTGTAAGTTTGACGCTCCATTTCGCAGTTCACTTCCGCACCGAACAGCACCACAAAGGCGGAAAGCCAAAACCATAGCATTAGCGCCACTACCGCCCCTAACGACCCATAAAGCTCGCTAAAGGTAGAGAAATAGCGCACATAGAGCGAAAGACCGCCGGAGCCTAACAGCCACATCACCGTCGCCAGCAGCGTGCCATAACTCAGCCAGCTCCACTGCGCGGACCGTCGATAGGGCGCGTAGCGGTACAGCAGCGCAATAAGAAAACTCATAATCACCAGTAGCGCAGGCCAACGCAGCCACTGCAAAATTTTGTTTAACGGCGGGTCGATCGCCAGACTATTGACCACAGCGGGCACAATCGCAATAAAACCCAGTGAAATCAGGGTCATAATAATCAGGCCAAAGGTCAGCGATACCAGTACGGTGCTACGGTGCAAAAGGCTGCGCTTTTCAGTTTCGCCATACACCACGTTAAGCCCGATCACCAATACCCCGACCCCCTTGGAGGCAATAAACATCGCAATCAACAGCCCCACCAGGGCACCCAGAAAGTTACCTGACTCCGCGCTCTCCACCACCTGCTGCGCCTGTTGATCAATGAGCTCGGCAGCATCCGGCGGCATAAAGCGGCTGATCTCATAGAGCTGTTGGCCTGCCTCGTAGGGGTCAAATAGCAATCCCCAGAGTGAGATCACCGCCGCGATGGTCGGAAACAGCGCCAATAAGGCATAGAAAGCCACCCCAGCGGCCAGCATGGTAATACGATTACGGCGCGCGGCGCGCACCACACGCCAAGCAATATCGTGCCAGCCACGCTGCGGTATATCGCCAGGCACAAGCGCGCGGCGGCCGCGCGCAAGTTTACCCACAGAGTGCTCCTAATAAGCGCCTGTTTGAGTACGTTCCAGGCAACCTTTTTTCTAACAGACGTATCATCGCTGGCCTTCCCACATCAGTAGCGCCGCAAGCAGTACGGCAAGCATCATCATTAAACCGCTAGTATGGTGACGCAACCAGGACTCCCCCGACAATAGCCGAGTTAGATGGCCCATCAACGTCTCTTCCGCTTTTTGAGCGGTCACCACGCTTACCGATTTCAGCCGGCCGCAGCAGTGACCGAAAGCTCGGATAGGCACCAGTACCGCGCCAACTACAAAAGCATAGAACCCCCATAGATCGCCCGCGGGAAGCGTTTTACCCGTCAACGGACGCGTTAGTAACCACCCCACCGCGGCGAACAGTACCCCTACCGGAAATGGCCACATAATTCCCAGCCACTCTTTCAGCGGCGGCATCTCGATGCTGCCAGCAGGCAGGGGAAGCCAAAGCGGCGTCAACAGCGCGGCGATGACGGCCACTAACCAGGCGCCCCACTGCTCTCGGTTACTGCCCCCTTGATGGCGCTGCTGCCACTGTCGCCAAAGCGCAGCGCTCACCAGTGCTGCCGTACCAACAGCAGCCCAACTGAGCAGCTTGATCAACGATTCATGATGCATTTCATAGAGCGGGGCTTTCACTCCCCATTTACTGACCATGCCCGCGCCGATAGAGCCCGCCAGCGAGATACCCGGCAATGCCAGCAAGGCCCATACCAGCGGCTGCGGCCAGCGTGGGAGATGTTCGCTGATGCTGGTGCCCATAAACAGCGAGCCTTTGGCAAGCGCATGATGAGCGGCAAACAGTACTAACCCTGGCCAAAGCAGCGGCCATACATCTGGCGCTACCAATCCCATGGCCACCAATGCGGTCATCATGCCCATCTGGCTGATACTGGAGTAGGCCAATACGGCTTTTGGATGGCGCTGAAAAACCCCATACACAGCAGCTGCAAAGGCGGCTGCAAGCCCTGCCACTAACATCCAATGACCAAACTGGGCTAAAGCGCCTGAAACCTGAGCGTGGCCTAGCGGCAGCACACTGATCCACCCCAGTAAGCCCGCCTTAATCATCACTCCACTCAGTACTGCGCTGGCAGGTGCTGGCGCCGCCGGATGCGCCAATGGCAGCCATACGTGCAAGCCAATCACACCCGCTTTGACACCAAAGCCAAGGCACAGCAAAGCAGCCATCCACACGCCGTGCTCGGCGCTGACAATGCTTTCGCGCACCCCCTGCAGCATCAGCGTGTCGGCGGCTCCCGCCGACCATAAGAAACCGCCTAAAATTAGCCCTTCGCCCAGCACCGCTAATATCAAGTATGCCTTGGCGCCTAAGCGTGCCTCTTGCGTTCCGGTGTGCACTACCAGGGCGTAGGCGGCAAAAGTCATCACTGCAAAGCCTAAATAGAAACTGGCGATATCCTGGGCAATGATGAGCAGCACATTACCCAGTGATGTTAACGGCCATAGCAGCGCCAGCCGCAGCAGGCGTCGCTGTGCATCTTGATCTCCTCGCTGTGCTTGCGCCTGCTCCGCTGCAAAATATCCCCTCGCGTGTACCGCTGCCAAACTCCAGAGCAGTGCGGTGAATGCTAGCCATGGGCGGCTCAGCGAGTTTAATTCCCACTCCCCGCCTAGCATCCAGGCATCCATTGTCCACTGCGCTTCCCCAACGTAAGCTAATAACAGCGCTGGCCAAGCGGCGCTTAGCCACAGCACTGAAAAGTAGTCACGCTGTGCCTCAGGCGTGCGGTAGGCAAGCCACACCGCATGACCCATAACGCCAAAAGGCCACAGCAGTGCCAGCGTAAGCAGTAGCGTTATCATGGCAGGTACTCCCCGTTTGCTACCCGGGCTGCCCAATCCAAGGGACTATACGGGAGCCCTGCAAACAGTCCGGCCCCAAGGCTTATCAGCGCAGTGAACACCATGGGCCACAGCAGCCAGCCATGGGTTTCTAAACGCCCTAAGCGCTGCTCATGAGGCCAACTGCCTTTGCCGTGGGAAGGCCCTGGGCGAAACCAAAGACGATGCAAAATCGGCAAAAAGTACATGGCATTGAGTGTGCTGCTAGCCACCAACACAGCGACCACCCAATACATTTCAGCCTGTATCGCACCAACGCCGAGATACCATTTGGTAATAAATCCAGCGACGGGTGGAAGTCCGATCATGCCTAACGCGCCGATGGTAAACGCAATGCTGGTCAACGGCATGCGTTTACCGGCACCGTCCATTTCATCGATGCGATGAATGCCCAGCTCTTCGGCGTAGTTGCCCGCACAGAAGAATAACGTAACCTTCATTAAACCTTGGTGAAGCAAGTGTGCCAACGCCCCGACCGTACCAAAAGGGCCGAATATGCCTATTCCCAGAATGACGTAGGAGACTTGGCTGACCGTAGAAAATGCCAGGAGTGGCTTCAGCTCCTGTTGGGCAATGGCCCTGAGCGAGCCATAAATAATCGTAATAGACGCCGCCACCGCTAGCCCGGTAATAACGCCCAGCTCCACGCTAAGCTCAATCCCATACAGATCGTAAACGACCCGTAGAATCCCGAAGGCACCAGCCTTCACCACCGCGACCGCGTGCAGCAGCGCACTGACCGGGGCGGGTGCCACCATCGCCCTAGGCAGCCAGCCATGCAGCGGCACCATGGCAGCCTTGACCGCCAGCCCACTGACTAGCAGGATAAATATTAACGTTAGCAGGCCACGATGATCGTTTAAGTAGTCGCCCAAGCCCTCTTCAGAAGAGAACGATTGATCACCCGTTAAGTTATTCAGCAGCACCGCGCCCAGCAGCAATACCACACCTGCGCTTAGCGTGTAGCGCAAATAGACCCGTCCCGCATTGAGTGCTTGCTCCGTCCCCCGGTGAACCACCAGGGGATAAGTGGATAGCGTCAACATTTCGTAGAAAATCAAAAAGGTAAATAGATTATCAGCCAGCGCAATGCCGATAGTGCTCGCCACGCAAAGACTAAAAAAGCCAAAGAAGCGCTTTCGATTGGCAGAGCCTTCCAAGTAGCCAATGGCGTAAATCGTGGTGCATAGCCACAGTAGTGATGATAACCCTGCAAACATCACGCCCAAGGCATCAATGCGCAGCACAAAATCAAGGCCGCCTATCACCTGGAAACTAAAAATGTCTTCATGACCGGCGGCCACTCGCCTGACCATCAGAGTGACCAGAATAATCTTCACCACCGCCGCGCCAATGTTAATTGTCGTGCGTAGCCGCCGGGCCTCTTCCGGCAGGGCGAAAATAGTCACGGCCACCAGCAAGGAGGTGGCCAAAGCGGTTAACGGTAACCATGCGGCGTTCATGGGCTGCCTCCGTGCATCAATTCCAGCGGGAAATGAGCCAATAGCCCAAGTGCGAAAGCCGTTAAGGCGAGCAACATGGCAATTAAATCCATGCCTGGCGCGAGGGGTTGATAACGATGGCGCGGCGCCGTCTCATCAAAAGAGTAGCGAAACATGCGAAATACATAAGCCGCCGTCAGCAGCGTACCGGTTAATAGTGCCGCCACCGCCCACCACTGCTGGGTGATAATCATCGCCTCAAGCAACATCCATTTAGCGGTGAAGCCAGAACTGGGCGGTAGGCCCATCAAGGTAATCGAAGCAATGCCAAACACGAGTAACGAAAGTGGCAAACGGCGGCTGGTGCCTGCCAATCCTTTAAGGGTGTGCTCCCCAGTGGCCAATATCAGATTGCCAGCCGCCATAAACATGGCCGCTTTGGCAAAGGCGTGCCCCACCAGTTGCAGCCAAAAACCTTCCCAAGCCAAGGCACGCGGTAACGGAGCAATATCCGGCCCCAGTAACAGCGGAAAAGCCACCATTAGATAGCCCAATTGCGCGACCGTAGACGAAGCAACCAAGGTTTTAAGCGAGTCGGTACGCCACGCCAGGAGCCCACCCCATACAATCGCCAGCAAGCCTAACCAGGCAATGATGCGCGGGGCATAGAACGTATCTGGAAGAAGAATGCTCCATAGCTGTAGCAGCATGAACAGAGAAGCCTTGATGACCAACCCGGCATGCAGCGCACTCACCGGTGTCCAGGCGTTTTCGTGCACAGGGGTAAGCCAAGCGTGCAGCGGAAACAGCGCGGCTTTCAAGGCGAGCCCAGCGCCTATTAGCGCCGCGGCGAACCAAGCCACCGGGCCTGGCTCTATCACCTCGGCCAAGCCCTGCAAATCCAAACGGCCCCATTGGCCCAGAATCAGTGCCACCCC
This sequence comes from Vreelandella indica, assembly GCF_037070225.1. Taxonomy (NCBI): domain Bacteria; kingdom Pseudomonadati; phylum Pseudomonadota; class Gammaproteobacteria; order Oceanospirillales; family Halomonadaceae; genus Vreelandella; species Vreelandella indica. Next base: position 9,776 of record NZ_JBANSO010000036.1, on the reverse strand, counting down.
TAATAGATACGTGAGCGACCCAACTAACGCCAATAACAAATAGCGCATTCCCGCCAGCAACGCTGGCGCCTTTCCAGATAGCATTAACATGCCTACCGCGGCCAGGCCCATTAGTTCTAACGCGATATAAAGAGTGAGTAAGTCGGTGGCCAACCAAATTAATGACAGCGCGCTCAGCACCACGCCCATTAATGGCCACAGCCAACGTGCCAGCGGCCCGGTTTCGCTTAGACGCAAATAGCCAGGCGTGTAGAGCGCTGCGGCAACGCCGATACACTGAGTGGTCAGCAGTAACAGTACGCTCAACCCGTTTAAGCGCAGCGACAGGATAAGACCGGCGATTTCCCACTGCCAACTCAGCAATCCCGACTGGTCAAAGGCAGATAGCAGCATCACCCCAGACGCCAATACGGGCAGGCTAGCCAGCGCTACGGGAAAGGCACGCTTGGGTGGAAATAAAGCCCCCAGCACTCCCAGCAGTAGCGGAAAAACAAGGGCTACCAATAGCGCCCAGTGGGTAGTGGCAAGCGGCGCAAACGTGCTATCGAAAAGACCAAAGCGCCAACTCATGTCGTACTCTCTTTGGGCTCGCCGTCACGACCTAGCGCCTCGACTCCCTCTAGGTGCATTAACTGTCGGATGAGTAAGGCCCCGAGCATCGAACCCAACCAGGCAACCAGCAGCCCCACACTTATTAACGCTTGGGCAGCTGCTGAGCTGCCTGCCACACCAGACAACAGTATAAATACACCCGAACCAAGCAGGTTAAATGCCAACAGGCGCCTGAATAGATGGCGGTGTAGAGCAAACGCAGCCAAGGCAGTAGCGGCAATGAGCACCCCGGCCAGCAACAGTGGATGCTCGGCAGGTGAATACACCATGTCGGCGATAACATAACGAATAGCCGCACCCACCATGACAAACCAGGCCAGCGCCAACGCCACGCGCATGGCCACTCGAGACCAAGGCTCGCTAAATTGATCACGCTTAAGAGGCGCTGAAGCGCCTGGGGAAAGATGGCCCAGCGCATAAAAAAAGCACGGACTGGTCAGCAATACACCCAGCAACAGCTCTGCCGCTGCCAGCCAGGGCGCGCCAAGTTGCCACCAAGCCAGCACCATCGAGATTGCAAACACGACAAAGAAACAGCAGGCGCGAATCAGATGGCGATCAAACAGGCACACAAATGCCGACCCCGTTAAGCACAGCGCCAGCAGCACTTCTATTGCATCAAAGGAAGCTATCATTCGTTTTCGCTACATCCTTGCATCGGTCACGAATAAGCGCTCAGCTTAGGCGAGTACTTAGCCACTTTCCAATATCGTTAACCTGCTGCGGGCAGAGTGCATGCGCCATGGGGTATTGGCGATAATTGACCGCATAGCCCATCGCTTTTAAGCGATCGGCACCGCTGCGGCCCAGGCTCTCGGGTACAATCGGATCAAAATTCCCGTGCTGAACTTCGATCGGGATCTGGCGATTGGCTTCCGCTAGCTCAATATTGTCGGCCGTCGCAAAGTAGGTCGACATCGCCAACAGCCCGCCCAGCGGCGCGGGGAAAGTAAGCGCTGCGTGATAGGCAACAGCGCCCCCTTGTGAAAAGCCCGCCACAATAATGCGCTGGCTGTTGATACCCTGGTCGATCTGCTCTTGGATCAGCGCCTGGATGCGTTCAGCGGATTTCTTAAGCTGGCTCTCATCTACCCGGCGCCCCAAATCCATGGCAAGAATATCGTACCAAGCGGGCATGACCATACCGCCATTGATGGTCACCGGCAGGCGTGGCGCATGGGGCATAATAAAGCGCACATGTGAATCTTTAGGTAACGCTAATGCGGGTACCAGCGGCTCAAAATCATGCCCATCCGCACCTAAGCCGTGAATAATAAACACACACGCATCGGCGGGTTGACCATCTTTCGGTTCAATAATCAGTTCGCCAGGAGCAGTCATAACATCGTATTCCTTATCCAAAAGGCGTCACCCTAGCGCAAACCTGCGTTAACAGCGAGCAGGCCAGCGCTTTAAATGACCATCGTCTCTTAAAAAGGACGTACATCGCTTAAAAGGGCCACACCAAAGGGATCAAGAGTAGCGCTATCGCCCCGGTCAGTATATTCAATCCACTCCCCAAGCGCAGAAAATCGCTCACCCGATAGCCCCCGGGGCCATATACCATCAGGTTGGTTTGATACCCAATGGGCGTTAAAAAGCTGGCTGAGGCAGCAAACATCACCGCCACCACATAAGGCATCGGGCTAACGCCCAGGCTTTCTGACGCGCTCATCACCACCGGAAAAATAATCACTGCGGCGGCGTTATTGGTCACCAACTCAGTGAGCAGCGCAACCACACAGTAAGTGCCGATCAGCAGTAGCAAAGGGTTACCCGCCACTAAGGTAAGCAAACTACCGGCAATGACCTCAGCGGCGCCGGAGCTTTGCAGCGCGGCTCCCACGCCAAAGGAAGCGGCAATGGTTAACAACACCTGGGTATCAAGACCACGTTTGGCCGCCCCCACCGAGCAACATCCCGTCAACAGCGCTAATGCCGCCCCCAACATCGCGGCGTTCAACATACTCAGCACGCCCAGGGCGGCGAGCAACACAGCCCCTAACAAAAGACCCCAGGCGAGTGGCGCTTTTTCGTGTATCGGCCGGGCGGCACCATTCAGCTCGCTAATCAATAAGAAGTCGCGTGACTGACGATGACGCTCAATAAACGGTGGTCGTGCTTCCAGCAGCAGAACGTCTGCAGGCTGTAACCGCACTTGGCCCAGGTTGCCTTTCACGCGCTCGCCACCTCGGCAGATCGCCAACACCGCCGCGCCATACAAGGTTCTAAAGTGGCCGTCGCGAATACGCTGGCCAATAAACTGGCACTGATTAGAAACCACCGCCTCAACCAAGCGGCGCTCCTTGAACTCTTTTTCCAAACTGGAGGTTTCATCGCGAGAAGGAATCAGGCCACGAATCTGCTGCAATTCCACCGCCGCATCGGAGGTGCCCGCAAACACCAGCCGGTCGCCGCCTTTTAGCTGCTCGCCGGGACCCACCACGCTAACCACGTTGCCTGCGCGCTCTATTTCAACCAGAAATAGCTCCTGCAAATGGCGCAACCCGGCTTCCTCAACGCTGCGATCAACCAACACGCCCGCCGGGTCGACCTCCATTTCAATGGTGAACTCACGGGGGTTGGCAAACGCATTGGCCACCCCTTCCCGGGAAGGCAGTAAACGCGGCCCCAATACGATCAGATAAACGAGCCCCACCCCTGCCACAGGAATACCTACCCAGGCTAAATCCAAGAGCCCCATCCCCAGTTCAGGGTAACGTTCCAGCAACAGCCCATGCACTACTAAGTTAGTGCTGGTACCAAATAAAGTAATCGTGCCGCCTAGAATAGACGCAAAACTGAGCGGCATCAGCAACCGCTGGGGAGATAAACGCAGCCTTCGGCTCCAGCTCATTACGGCCGGAATATAGGTAGCGACCACAGGCGTGTTATTAACGAAGGCGCTGAGTGCTGCTACGGGCAGCAAGAGGCGTACCAGCGCGCCGCTTTCTTTATGGGGGCGGCCAAGCACATAGCGAATGATCAGATCGATACCGCCGGTTTCACGAATGCTTGCCACCAGTACATACATAAAGGCAACGGTGAATAAGCCGCTATTGGAAAAGCCCCCCAGCGCCTGCTGCGGGTCAATCACGCCCAGCGTCATCAACACGATCACCGCACCCAGCAGAATAATATCCGGGCCTAGGCGGGAGAACGCCATTAGCGGAAAAATGGTCAGTACAACCGTGACTGCAATCCAAGCATCAACCGACATCACCACAACATCCTTAATAAATAAGCATGGGTGTATTGTGAGGCCAGCTCTATATTCTAAAAAGTTATTTTTAGAAACATTTAAAGATCAAAATGGAATATAAAGGTGTGAGGTGTGAGGTGTGAGGTGTGAGGTGTGAGGTGTGAGGTGTGAGGTGTGAGGTGTGAGGTGTGAGGTAGGTATCGTTGCACTCAATCGTATAAATACAAAAAACCCCGCACTTGGCGAGGTTCTTTGGTCAATCAACGCTAGGCGGTGATTGCTAACATCTCAATATTTAAGAATTAACTTAAACAACTTTGATGTTAGAAGCCTGAAGGCCTTTTTTACCCTGGGTGACGTCGAAGGAAACCTTCTGGCCGTCTTGCAGAGATTTGAAACCTTCAGACTGAATTTCAGAGAAATGCGCGAACAAGTCGTCGCCATTGTCGTCAGGAGAAATGAAGCCGAAGCCTTTAGTGTCGTTAAACCACTTAACTGTGCCAGTTGCCATGATCGAAATCCTCGATGTAGCTAATTAAATCCGGGAAATACCCGAAGTGCAGTGGGTAGAACAAGAAACTTTCACCAGATTTAACGCTTGAGGCGCTTCTATGCTGCTGACAACGTTCGACTTGCTAACCAACTGGGGTCATTTTGCGCCTAACCCGCGTGCGCGTCAACACACTTATAATCACGGCTATGCTGGCTCGTGTGACGGTATGTTGGCCGATCATTGAGCGCGCTCAGCAAGGAGCCAACCGGCTGCTTTCTCCGCAATCATCAGCGTGGGTGAGTTGGTATTGCCACTGGTAATCGTCGGCATAATACTCGCATCAGCCACACGTAGCCCGCTAATGCCATGTACTCGCAGCCGACTATCGACTACGGCCATGGCGTCATCTTCACGGCCCATTTTGGCAGTGCCAACAGGATGAAAAATCGTCGTGCCTATATCCCCCGCCAGCCGGGTTAGCTCGTCATCGGTTTGGTACTCAACACCGGGCTTCACTTCTTCTGGAGCGTACTTGGCAAACGCGGTCTGTTCGGCGATCCGCCGGGTGACACGCAGAGAATCCGCGGCCACCTTTCGATCCTCGGGTGTGCTCAGGTAATTGGGCGAAATAGCCGGTGCCTGTCGGGGGTCGCTGCTTTTTAGCCGCACCGTGCCACGACTGGTCGGATTCAAGTTACACACGCTAGCGGTAATCGCCGGGTACGGGTGCAGTGGTTGGCCAAAAGCCTCCAGGCTCAGCGGTTGCACATGGTATTGAATATTGGGGTACGTTTGTTCCTTAGAGCTGCGGGTAAATGCCCCTAACTGTGAAGGCGCCATACTCATAGGCCCAGAGCGCTTAAGCAGGTACTCCAAGCCAATCCCCGCTTTACCTAACAGGGTGCTTGCAATGGCATTCAGGGTTTTGCCATTGGTGATTTTATATATCGAGCGAATCTGCAGATGATCCTGCAGGTTCTCCCCCACCCCGGGCAATTCATGCACTAACTCAACGCCATGTTCGTCTAGCAATCCCCCCGACCCTATGCCGGAAAGCTGAAGTAGATGCGGCGTACCAATAGCGCCTGCGCACAGCACCACCTCGCCGCTCACCATGGCACGCTGCACCTGACCATTCCGCTCCACCTCCACACCTGCGCAGCGCAGCGCCTCCCCACGCTTTTCAAATAGCAGTCGATTGACCTGAGTGGAGTGCCAGAGCGTTAAGTTGTCGCGCTTCAGCGCGGGACGTAAAAACGCCTTGGCTGTATTCCAGCGCCAGCCCGAGCGCTGATTTACTTCAAAATAGGCCACGCCTTCGTTAGAACCACGGTTAAAGTCCTCGGTACGCGGAATGCCTGCCTGGACGGCAGCCTCGGCAAAATCATCCAGCACCTGCCATTTGAGGCGCTGCTTTTCGATCCGCCATTCGCCACCGTGGCCGTGGAAATCTCGATGCTTCGCATCGGCATCACCGCCGCCGTCAAGACGATAGTGATCTTCGTGCTTGATGAAATCGGGTAAGCAGTTCTCCCACCTCCAGGCATCGTCGCCCGCCACCTCAGCCCAGTGGTCGTAATCCCGGGCCTGCCCACGCATGTAAATCATGCCATTGATGCTGGAACAGCCGCCCAGCGTCTTGCCCCGCGGATAGATCAACGAGCGGCCGTTAAGGCCTTTGTCGGGTTCAGTCCGAAACAGCCAGTCGGTACGTGGGTTATTGATGCAGTAGAGGTAGCCCACCGGAATATGAATCCAGTGGTAATTATCGCGCCCGCCCGCCTCTATCAGCAGTACACGGTGGTTGGGGTCGGCACTCAGCCGATTCGCTAGCAGGCACCCGGCGGTGCCTGCTCCCACCACGATATAGTCAAACTCTAAACCCGCATTCGGCGCTGCTTGTGATTGTTGTTGAGCCATTATTGTTATCTCCGCTGAGCTTACTTCGCGGTCGGCATGACGAACTCAGCACCGGCATCAATTGAGTCCGACCAGCGCTGCATAATTGATTTCTGCTTGGTGTAAAAACGCACGCCCTCTTCACCGTAGGCATGAGTATCGCCAAACAAGGAGCGCTTCCAGCCGCCAAAGCCGTGCCACGCCATCGGCACCGGGATAGGCACATTGATCCCCACCATGCCAACCTGAATACGGCGACCAAACTCCCGCGCCACCGTACCGCTTTCAGTGAAGCAACTGACGCCGTTGCCAAACTCGTGATCGTTAATCAACTGGATCGCGGTGGCGATATCCGGCACTCGCACACAGACCAATACGGGGCCAAAGATCTCCTCTTTATAGATCGTCATCTCGGGGGTAACGTTGTCGAACAGCGTGCCACCCATCCAGAAGCCTTCGGCGCAGCTCTCACCCGCCGCAGAGGCCTCAAAGGTGCGGCCATCGACGACCAGTTCAGCGCCTTCCGCCACGCCTTTTTCGATATAGCCGGTAATCCGCTGGTGGGCTTGGCGGGTCACAATGGGGCCCATTTCCGCATCAAGATGCATACCGTCTTTTACTTTTAGCGCTTTAGCCCGCTCAGCCAGTGCCGGGACGACTTTATCCGCCACGTCGCCGACCAACACCGCCACACTAATCGCCATGCAACGCTCACCGGCAGAGCCGTAGGCGGCGCCGATCAGCGCATCGACTGCTTTATCAAGGTGGGCATCCGGCATCACCACCATGTGATTTTTAGCCCCGCCGAGCGCTTGAATACGCTTGCCATTTCGTGCGCCGCGCTCGTAGATCAAATTGGCAATCGGCGTAGAACCCACAAACGACAACGCCTTAACGTGCGGATGGTCGAGCAGCGCTTCCACCGAATCCTTGTCGCCCTGCACCACGTTAAATACACCATCGGGCAGACCCGCCTGCTTTAGCAGATCGGCCATCAACAGTGAGGCGCTTGGGTCAAGCGGGCTTGGCTTCAAGATAAACGTATTACCCGCCGCAATGGCGAGTGGGAACATCCACATCGGCACCATGGCCGGGAAATTAAATGGCGTTATACCAGCGACCACGCCTAATGGCTGGCGCATCGTCCAGTTATCGATGCCAGTGCTTACCTGCTCGGTATAGTCACCCTTAAGCAACTGAGGGATTCCGCACGCGAATTCAACAATATCAATACCCCGTGCGACTTCCCCCTGGGCATCGGTAAACACTTTGCCGTGCTCTTTGGTAATCGCTTCGGCTAGCTCGTCTTTGTGAACATTTAACAGCTCTAAAAACTTGAACATCACTCGGGCACGGCGAATCGGTGGTGTATCGGCCCAAGCCGGAAAGGCAGCTTGAGCCGCTTCGACGGCGGTATTCACATCCTGTGATGTAGCGAGCGATACACGACCAGTCACGCGACCTGTGGCGGGGTTAAAAACGTCCTGAGCGTTTGAAGACTCGCCAGCGGTGACCTGGCCATTAATAAAGTGCTGAATCGCTGTTGTTGTCATGGGAGTACCTATTTTAAGAGCGTGGTTTTAAGAGCATATGTTAAATGCTTACGAAAAAGAGCCTGCGTTTAGCCTAGCCTACTGGGCGCTGGGAACAGATCAATTGAGTTATTTAAAAGCCAGTTATAAGCTTTGCTAATATCATTGGCATGCGTTGAGGCCCATCATGCAAGACTACGCGACACTCCGCGCCTTCGTGGCCGTTGCAAGAACGGGCAGCGTCTCGCGCGCCGCTGAACAGTTACATTTGACGCAACCTGCGATCAGCCTAAAGTTGAAGCAGTTACAGGCCAATTTAGGTCTCACGCTGTTTAGCCGTCGCCCCCAGGGGCTAGCGTTGACATCCGATGGCCATGCCCTGCTCCCCGCCGCTGAAAAAGCCCTGGCCAGCGCTCAGGCATTTGAGCAAACCGCTGGAACGCTGCACAGCACGCTACGCGGCAAGCTCTCCATTGGCACCATCGTTGACCCGGAGTTTCTTCGCTTAGGCGCCTTTTTAAGCCGCCTGATGGCACGCGCCCCTCAATTAGAAACCGAACTGCATCACGGTATGAGCGGCAGCGTGCTGAACCGCATTGCACAGGGTGACCTGGATGTCGGCTTTTATCTGGCACCGCCTGGAGAAGGCCCTGGATTGAACCAGGGATATGAGGTACTGGCTTGGCGCGAGCTGACACACTTTGACTATCATGTGATTGCCCCGGCTGGCTGGGAAAACCGACTCATTGATACCCGCTGGGAGCACTTGGCCACGTTACCCTGGATTGTGACGCCACAGGATTCCGTCCACCATCGGCTATTAAAGCAGGCCTTTGCAGAAAGTGGCGCAGTGCCTAACCGGGTGGCCCAGGTTGACCAAGAAGCCTGTATGTTGGATCTGGTCCGCGCAGGCGTTGGCTTAAGCTTGGCCCGCGACGCCCTGGCAATGACTGAGCGACAAGAGAGTGGCCTGGCCGTCGCAGACAACATCCGCCTGCCCTGCGCATTAAGCTTTGTATGGCGACACGACAGCACTGCCGAATCGACCGTGAGCGCGGCACTCAACACGCTAGACGAAATATGGCCACATCGCTTGGGCTAGGGTGTCAGAAAAGGGTGGTAAAGAAAGGGAACGCTAAGCCACCAATCGACTCAACATAAACGATAACTCGCCACCGCCACTGGAGTGCTTGCAATGACCCGATTGCCCCTTCTTCGTCCATTCACGCTTAGCGTGTTGGCTGCCGCTGGTCTCGCCAGCACTTCGCTTTACGCCCAGGCCACTCAAGCGCAATCTTCTCAAGCGCCGTCCTCTCAAGCTCAGGGCAATGCAGAAGCCACGTTTGCAGGCGGCTGCTTCTGGTGTATGGAACCTCCTTACGACAACCAACCCGGTGTTAACGCCACCATCTCCGGCTATATCGGCGGCGAACTCGAGAACCCCACTTACGAGGATATCTCCCGGGGTGGTACGGGTCATGCGGAGGTTGTGCAGATCGAGTATGACTCAGAGAAGATCAGCTACGAGCAATTGTTGGAAATTTTCTGGCGCAACATCGACCCCTTCGCGGTAGATCGTCAGTTTTGCGATGTAGGCGACCAGTACCGTTCAGCCATCTTTTATCACGATGAAGAACAGCGTGAGTTAGCCGAAGCATCCAAAGCAGAAATGGAAGAACGCTTTGACCGAGAAATCGCCACCCAAATAGTGCCTGCCACCACCTTCTGGGCGGCCGAGGAGTACCACCAGGATTATTATCAAAAGAACCCCGTTCGCTACAAATTCTATCGCTTCAGCTGTGGGCGCGATGGCCGCCTGGAAGAGGTGTGGGGAGAAGAAGCCGGTGGGCCTACGTTTGAATAAACAACTTCTTTAGCATTTTGCAACTTTCTTCTTTAATAACCGCAGCAGCTTATTAAGTGGTTATGCATAAGTTATAGAGTAATTAGTGCCGTAACCATTGCATACGTTTTTGACCGCTTCACAAAGCTTATCGAACGAACTGTAGGCTGTTAACGGTAGCCACCGGTATTTGAT
>NZ_JBANSO010000035.1:0-33284 GCF_037070225.1 Vreelandella indica | reverse complement strand
GCTGGCCCACTCCAAACTGCGTGCCTGCAGCTTCGGCCCGGAACTTTTAGTAGGAGAGCTACCTGTTCATTTGGAGGGTATTAGCCGTATCGTACGCGGTAACAAGACGGTGTGGGAAAAAACCTTCCTTACCGGTGAGGCCAACATGGCGCACAGCCTAGCGAATCTCGAGCACCATCACTTCAAGTATGTCGGTTTCCGCCGGCCCGGCGACGTGCATGTGCATTTCTTCGGGACCGCCACCTTGAGCTTTGCAGATGACATCCGTACCCGCGAGGGGGACCGGTTTGAGATCAGTCTTGCCTATTTCGGCCGTCCGTTGCGCAACCCACTAAGCTTTGAAACGGCCAGTGCGCCTATCGACGTGAAATCTCTCTGACAGCAATCAGACAGGAGTTCGACATGCCCCAGGGCCCCTGGAAGGCAAGTTACTCAAGCGTCAGTGGCAGATCAAGGTCCATCGATTCGATCAACCCGGCTACTAACAAATTCCCCGAGCCTATGGTCGTCGGTGGTAAGACGGTCGAGGTCGAGTATGCCTGGAGGCTTGCCAAGAGGGCCTTAGCTATCTATTGGGAGGCCTCCTTCGGATTCCTCGACTGTCGCTATTGAGATTGGAGGAATTGGCGATGAACTGAACGAGCGTGCCATGGCCGAATACGGTCTGCCCATGGCTCATCTGGTAGGGGGGCGGGGCCGTCCTGTGCCAATGTCATATCGACCTACTTCCGGTGGCCGTGTTCGGAACCAGCAACTTTCCGCTAGTTTTCTAGGTGGCCGGGGGCGACACTGCCTTTGTCGTAGCGCGTCGCTATGGCGCGATCCGGCTTCAATCGAGAAAATGCATTCTCTACAAGATAACGATAGCGATATAACCTTCTGCCAAAACAGCTATTTCCTATCTTTGAGTTGCGCCTGCGTGAGATCACCAAGCCAATCCCGTTGGCGTTGACCTGCTCACGGATACGCCCACTTTCGTACCCTTTATCTGCCACTAATGCTCCACCTGTTGAAGACTCATCAATCAGCGCTTGCTCCTGTGTGCCGTCATGGACGTCACTTCCGGTGATCCTGGAGGCAATCGGTAACCCATGGGCTAATTAAATTTTTCTCTTGTTACCCGCGCGGCTTTTACCAATGGCTTCTACTTTCTCTGTGGCTGCCCCTGTGCTGTCTTGCTGAACCTTGTTATAGAAGTCTTCGATAAAGAGCCATTTAATAGCTGGGTCTCCCACTAATCGATTAAAAACAGCCACCAGTTTGCCCACCACGTTTTAGGCGTTGAAGCGCTTATAGACAATGTTCCAGTGCACGAAGTCGTCGGGTAAATCCCGTTACTGGCAACCGGTATGCATTCGGTAAAGACTACCTTCCCCCGTTAATCGCAGGTCAGGCTTGTCATAGATACTTTGTTGAAGCAGGGTAGGTTTAAGCTTCATCAGTGTTCATTCTTGAGCATCAGTCTAGGCATGGCGAGCTCGCAGTCTCTTGGTGTCGTAACGTGTATTCTGCGAGTTTGCTCCTATCCTGCCAATGCTATCTCTCCAAACGTCAACAGACCCTAGGCAATGTCAGCCACCATCAATATGTTGGGCTTTCCGGCCGTGAATTGCCGATTATCCCTGTGAGGACGCTTTTCACCGGCAGGCAACCAAAAAGAAAAATGTTTCATTATATCAAGGGAATCTGGGAAGTCGTAGTGCTAGGAAAATTGTAATACAATAGTACAGTCGCTAGTATAGAACAGTTATACAATTTTCTTTTTAACCTCAGTTCAATCCCGAAAGGTAACAGAATGACAACTCCGGCTTTGTGGAGTGCGCAAGCACACATGCCCTCGGTGATCGGCCGACAGATCCAGGTGGTCTCCGCGAAAGGCTCCTACCTCACTACGGATACGGGCGCCAAACTCTTCGATGGCACCGCTTCTCTATGGTATGCCAATATCGGCCACGGTCGTGAAGAGATGGCGAAAGTCGCCTACGAGCAGATGAAGACGCTCGACTCCTACCATGTGTTCGGTCGCTACACGAATAACCGGGCCGTAGAGCTTGCGGAAATGCTCGTTAGCATGGCCCCCATCGACGATGCCAAAGTGATCTTGAACAGCGGCGGTTCTGATTCCATTGACGTGGCGTTGAAGTTGGCGCGCCGCTACTGGAACCAGGTAGGCTGCACATCGAAGAAGGTCATCATCAGCAGGGAGCACTCCTACCATGGGCTCCACGCTTATGGCACCAGTGTCGCCGGCCTCGACTTTAACCGTGAAGGTTACGGTTCGGATTCTCTGGTCGATGGCACCGAGCGGATCGATAAGCACTCCACAGAGGCCTTTGCCGAGGCAATCGAACGTATCGGTGCGGAAAACATCGCTGCCTACATCGCAGAGCCAGTGATGGGAACCGGAGGGGTGCACCCCCCGCACGAAGGCTACTTCGCGGAAATTCAGCGGCTGTGCCATGAGAACAATATTCTGTTTATCGCCGATGAGGTGATCACCGGCTTCGGGCGAACCGGCACTATGTTTGCCTCATCCCGCTATGCGCTGCAGCCGGATATCATCACTTTTGCTAAAGGCGTAACCTCCGGCTATGCCGCTCTGGGCGGGATATTCGTTGCCCCCCGCGTGTGGCAACCGTTCTTTGAACAGGGGGCCGCCTCACCGGTATACCGCCACGGCACTACTTATTCAGGCCATCCCGTTACCGCCGCCTTAGCGATGAAAAACCTTGAAATCCTTGAACGCGAGGGTTTGGTGGAGCGCTCGGCAGCGCTTGAACGAATACTGGCCAGTGAGCTCGCGGCAATCGAATCTCATGAGCTCGTGGCAACCACGCGGGTCGGTGGCTTCCTGGGCGCAATCGAGCTGCATGATGAGGTTCAGGCGGAATGGGTCACCGACCAGATTCTCGACCTCGGCTTCATCACTCGCCCGTTGCGGGGTAACGCCGTGCAGATCAGTCCGCCCTTTATCACTGCAGATCAGGAAGTGCGCGACCTCGTCAACGGAGTTCGATATGTACTTGAAGACATTCGGTCAGGCAAGGCTCGGGCCTCGGCATAAGTTAAAAACTAAGAGGTTAATACCATGCAGCTACCAACCCCATCACCGGAGCGCCTAGCCGCTTCCGATAAAGCCCTGAAGAGCTTGCCCGGCTATAACAAGCATGCACCCGGCGACAATGAATTTGCCGTCCTCGACCCTTCTACGGAGGAGCGCATCGCTACCCTGCCCAGCATGACGCCACAAGAAGCCCTGACTGAGGTGGCGATAGCCGACAAGGCGGGCCGCACTTGGGCGAAGACGACGCCACGGCTGCGTTCCGACACCCTGCAAAACGTCTATTCGGTACTTATCGCCAACCAGCAGCGCCTGGCCTATGTCATCAGTCGCGAGATGGGAAAACCGCTGGCAGAGGCCCAAGGCGAGGTGCAGTATGCCGCCGACTACGTACGGTGGTATGCCGAAGAGTTGCTGCGCCCGGCCGGAGAGTATCGTGAGAATCCAGCTGGAGGCTCGACGATACTGACACGACGCGCTCCTGTGGGCCTGGCACTGCTCATTGCGCCATGGAATTTCCCCATGGCGATGATCACGCGCAAGATCGCTCCAGCAATTGCCACCGGTTGCGCATCCGTGATCAAGCCAGCGGCCCTGACTCCATTGACCACCCTGCTGACCGTCGAGCTGATGGCGGAAGCCGGCGTGCCGCGTGAGCTGATGCGCGTGGTCACCACAGCGAACCCTGCCGCTTTCAGCGAAGCGGTACTCTCAGACTCTCGGGTCCGGAAGATTTCGTTCACCGGCTCCACCAGTGTGGGCAGCACGCTTATGGGGCTTGCGGCTAAAAACATCGTCAAGAGCTCGATGGAACTAGGGGGTAACGCCCCGCTCATCGTCTTCGACGACGCCGACCTCGAGCGCGCCGTTGACGGGGCGATACTGGCGAAACTGCGCAATGGGGGGCAATCCTGCGTGGCGGCAAACCGCTTCTATGTGCAAGACGGCATTGCCGACGCTTTCGTCGAGGCCTTCAGCAAGCGGATGTCAGAGGTCGTGGTCGGCAATGCCATCGCCGAGGGAGTTGGTCTGGGGCCGGTGATCAACCGTAATGCTGTCAACAACTTTCAGCTTCTTGTCAGTGATGCCATTGCGCACGGTGCCGATCTGCGCACCGGAGGACAAGCCCCTGAAGGCAACGGCTACTTCTTTGCCCCGACCGTGCTCGATAACGTGCCAGCTGAGGCCAAAATCGCGAACACAGAAATCTTCGGCCCCATCGCGGCCATTTCCCGCTTCTCAACGCAGGAAGAGGTGGTATCGCGAGCAAACGATACGCCGTTCGGGCTGGCCAGCTACGTTTTCACAGAAAACCTCGACCGTGCACTCAATGTTGCCGACGAACTGGAAACCGGGCTGGTTGGCATCAACAACGGGGTACCCTCCAATCCGGCTGCGCCGTTTGGTGGCATGAAGCAGTCCGGTCTTGGCCGCGAAGGCAGCCACGAAGGGCTAGAAGAGTACCAGGAGATTCGTTACTACAATATAGCGCGGCGACCCACCGTGTAAGCACTTCCCGTGAACAAGGTCCTGACTACCATCAGGACCTTGTTCTTCCCGGGTACCCTGCATAGGATTACATGGATGCAAGGCGATACTCAGGCCCGGTATCATCATGTTTCATTCACCCAGGAAACAGGAGAAGGGAGATCGCGCCACTACCGGCTAAAGGGATTGGCAACCCACCCTAGTTCCCCAACTCAAGGTATCTCCCACCCCCCATGAGTACACCTAAGCTTCGCACTATCTCAGTCGTGGATGCGGTTGCCGAGCAACTCAGTGAGGCGATTTTCGATGGTACCTTTCGTCCCGGTGACGTGCTGGTGGAATCGCAACTCGCGGACCGCTACCAAGTACCTCGGCAAACGATCCGCTCTGCGGTCGTGGTGCTGATACATGATGGCATCCTTCGGCGTGAGCCCAACAAGAGCGTATACGTTCCACAGTTCTCGGAAGATGATCTTCACGACCTTTTTGCTGCACGCCGACTACTCGAGATTGAAACAGCTCGCATCCTCGCATCACGCAAGACAGTTCCCAAAAGCGCCGAGAGCGCTGTACGGTTCATGGAAGTGCTATGTGATGGCAACGACTGGGACGAAGTCTTGAAGCTTGACTTTCAGTTCCATCAAGCTCTTATTGAAGCCACCGACAGTCCACGCCTGCAGCGATTCTATCGCAGCATTTCGGCCGAAAAACGTCTGGCTCTCTCCTATTACCGCTCGGGAAACTCTTCACCCCAGGTAATCGCTCAGGAGCACCGGGAACTGTTGGATGCCCTTCGTACTGGAGATCCTGACATGGCCGCAAAAGCTAGCCGCATCCATATAGAAGAGTCAGAAGCGTTCATCAAGCGGGCGATACAAGCGCAACGCGAATCTCAGTCCGGTAATCAAAGTGCCCAGACCTCTAAAAAGGAAGCGGAAAAATGAGAGTTGCGGTCATCGGACTAGGAGCCATCGGCGCGCAGGTACTTTGGCAGTTAAGCCGCGTTGACGGAGTCGAGGTGCATGGCTTCGATAAGGAGTACCCCGGCCACCCTTCAGCGGGTGTTGGAGGAGAGAGCCGGATCTTCTGGAACCTAGAGATGACCGAGCCTGCCTACGTCCCCCTGATCGAGCGTGCCGCGGTGGCATGGCGTGAGCTGGAAGCCTCTAGCGGCCAGACGCTGCGCGATCCTACTGGCGTGCTGATATACGGTGGAGAGCAAGACGCCCAGATGCAGTGCGCGCTCAACTCCGCCAAAGCACTAGAAGTACCCGTAGAGCTCCTGGAGACATCCGCACTGCGTAGGCGCTTTCCCCACTTTGCGTTCGATGATCATTCCTTCGGTCTCTGGGACATCAATGGGGCCGTCATTCGGCCAGAGCGTACAGTGGAAGTCACCGTTGAACTGGCCCGTCGAAACGGCGCAATCGTTCATGAATTTAACCCTGTCACAGCGCTAGATGTTACAGGTTCCACGGTCAGCGTACTCTCACCGTCTGGTAAGCAGACATTCGATCGGGTGGTGATGTGTTGTGGCGGTTGGACCTCGAAACTGGTGCCCCATATCCAGGACGAGGTGGTGACAAGACGCTTGACCTCATTGTGGTTTAATGCACGCCAAGACGACTTCATTGACCTGCCACCATTCCTGAGGACGGCTCCTCAATACTGCTATGGTATTCCCAGCCAGGATCGGCGCTCAATCAAGCTCGGGCTTGGGTTCAATGATCATTACGTCACTGGCGATGCCGACACGCTACCTCGACAGCTTGAAGGAGCTGAGCTCGCGGCGGAGCTGAACAAGTTCGAATGGATTCGCGAGGGAATGCTGCCGTGGCTCAGCCGCCGACCCTACCGTGTCGAAACGTATGTCGAAAGCTATACGCGCTCAATGCTCGAGTATATCCGCCCACATGTAGAGAATCCGAATGTCATTATCATGACAGGGTTCTCGGGACATGGCTTCCGTGTCTCTCCCGCCATCGGCGAGATCGGTTGCCAACTAGTGGTCGATGGGAAAACCTGTGTGGATATCGGCTTCATGGAAAGGGCAAGCCCGCTCTTCTCCATTCTTGACCCTAAACAAGGCACCACAACTCATAACTCAGCCATGGCCAGCGGCCCTTCGCGAGTTTGAGTCTATCCATTTCCTCTTCCTGCCCGAGCCGGTCATGCGTCGGTCGCGAACCTAGCTGTGTATGCATATCGAGGCCACGACCGCTTGAAACCGGCCCAGTTGGGCAAGACCGTACACCACCACACTAAGGGAGTGCTGGACGCCGAACGGATGCCGACGACGACCAACCACGTTCACCAAAAATACGTTATCCCAACAAATTGGGTAAGAAGAGAGATATCTGTGGCACATAAGCCACCAGGAACAGGATAGCAACAAGAGCCGCCACGAACGGCAGCGCCGCTATACTCACTTTTTCGATCGACAAGCCGCTAATGGCACTGGCCACATTGAGGTTGTCACCCACTGGTGGAGTGGCAAACCCAATCATTGACGCCATGATCATTACAATGCCGAAATGAACTGGGTCCATTCCCATCTGCATAACCACCGGAACGAGAATGGGAGCCAGAAGGATAATACCCGCTATGGTCTCCATAAACATTCCAACGAAGAGCAACAGCAGAACGATCACTGCGAGAACAATCCAGAACGGTACAGGCAGCGCACCGAGAAAGCTGGCAATAAGTGTGGGGATGCGTTCAAGCGTCAAGATTCTGGCATAAGTGGACGCAGTAGCGATGATCACCAGAATCATTCCAGAAATGAGGAATGTGGTTTTCAGCATCAAAGGTATCTGTGATATCTGAGCCTCACGATACAGTATTGCAAGAACCAGACTGTAGGCCACGGCGATACCCGATGCCTCAGTCGGAGTGAACACACCGCCATAAATGCCGCCCAACACCACCAAAGGCATCATCAGCGTCCACTTAGCTCGCCATATCGCTTTGCGACGTTCACCCCAGTTCGCTTTGGGTGACTTGATTCCGTAGCCCTTTTTCTTACAGATGTAACGACTAACGATATAGAGAGTCAGTACGATGACAATACCGGGAATGAGGCCGGCAAGAAAAAGGTCTCCAATAGAAGTGTTCGTGGTTATTCCGTATATGATGAGCGGAATGCTGGGTGGGATCACAATGCCCACACCCCCACTAGTCGCCAGTATGCCAGCACTAAAGCCTCGACCGTATCCTTCCCGGATCATCGCAGGGATCATGATGCCACCGATAGCGGCAACCGTTGCCGGACCAGAGCCACTCAACATGGCAAAAACGGTGGTCCCCAGCAAGGTAACGGCCGGCAATCCACCGGTGATATGACCAACAAATGCCTTGGCAGCATCAATCAGTCTTTTGGAGAGCCCCCCATACTCCATAATGACGCCGGATAATACGAAGAGAGGTACCGCAAGCAACGAGTATGAGTCAACAGCTCCAAACATCGTTTGCGTGAGATAGTTGACAGGAACGACCTCAGTAATGATTACCGAGAGCATAGAGGAAATGCCAAGCGCAAAGGCAACTGGCATGCCCATGATGAGAAGCACGATAAAGCTTATTGCCAGAATACTGATGCCCATGTCTTAATCACCTTCGGGCTGTGATGGAGGAATAGGTGCCCAGGGGTTCCGAATGAGATCGATGAGTGAACGCACCATATGCTGCAACACCCGAAACGACATTAGGGATAGGCCAAGGGGAAGCCCTACATACACGAGATACATGGGAATCTGTGAACCTGGGGACAACTGCCCAGTAATCATTTGCCTCCTGACCATCTCAATCGACAGGGTGAACATGTAGATAAGAAAGGCTAGCCAGGTAATAAATACGAAAAGGCGAATAATCCGTTGCACGAATGGCATTTTTTTGCCGATCAGATCGACTACAACACCAAATCTTACATGTCGCTGATATTTGATGGCATAACTTCCACTCAAATAGACGAACCAGACGAGAGCATAGCGCGCAATCTCTTCAGACCATGAGGATGGACTGTTAAAGAAGTAGCGCATCACGACCTGATAAATCACCAAGGATGCAAACACGACTAGGGCTATTGTGGCTAAGTAGGTTTCTATGTGATCGTCGAAATGTGAATATATCCACTTCAGCATGGGGTTATCATCCATTCTGCGACAAAGACAACGAGCCCCTACCCAAGCCTTGTTGACTCAGATAGGGGCACTTTCAGCCTAAATTACTGAATAGCTTCAAGAAAGGTGGTATTGCCTGCCGCTTCCAGTATCGCTTTAAGCTTGTCTGTATCCACTTCAGAAGCGTTATCTGCATAGAACGGAACAGCAGAGTCAATCCATGCTTGCCGCTCTTCTTCCGTCAGGTCAGTGACTGTGCCGCCTGCGGCCTCAATCTCGGCACGGATCTCATCACTCACGGTTTTCTTGAGCGAGCGAATTTTGTCGATCGCTGCATCCGCTGCAGACTGAATGATTTCCTGATCCTCGTCGGACAGACTTTCATAGAAATCCTTGTTGATGAGCAGGACTTCAGGATCATAAATGTGCCGGGTTTCGGTCAGGTAGCTCGCAGGCTCGGTCAAGCGAGCAGAGTAGAGAAGTTCGTAAGGGTTCTCAACACCATCCACGACTCCCTGTTGCAAGGAGGTAAAAACCTCGGGAAAGGAGAGGGGAGTGGGCGCCGCACCGACGCTCTCCCAGTAAGCAATGTGCATTGGCACCTGCATGGTACGCAGTTTGACGCCTTCCATATCCTCAGGGACTCGAACCGTGCCATCTGTCATGGCCAGATTACGGAAACCATTCTCTCCCCAGCCGAGCGCGATCAAGCCGCTGTCGGCCAGACCTGCCAGCATTTCGTCACCGAGTTCGCTGTCAAGTACTTCATAGGCGGTCTCGGCATCTTCAAATATGAAGGGAAAGTCGAAGACCTGGAGTGACTTGTCGAAATTAGCAAGCACACCGACCGA
Organism: Vreelandella indica; assembly: GCF_037070225.1. Taxonomy (NCBI): domain Bacteria; kingdom Pseudomonadati; phylum Pseudomonadota; class Gammaproteobacteria; order Oceanospirillales; family Halomonadaceae; genus Vreelandella; species Vreelandella indica. Next base: position 23,766 of record NZ_JBANSO010000035.1, on the reverse strand, counting down.
AGGCGCTGTCATCTCAATATCGCCGAACTGGGTAGCTTCGATCATTTCCCGTTCACCACCGAGCTGACTATCGGGGTACACCTCGACCGTAATTCGCCCGTCGGTACGTTCGGCCACCTGCTCAGCGAACAGTTCGTAACCCTGGTTTTGTGTGTCACCAGCCGAGATCACATTCCCGAATTTGATGGTGTGGCTGTCACTGGCGACGACGACGCCCGACCAGGCAGTGAGGCCGAAGGCAGCGACGGCTCCAGCGGTGATGAGGTTTGTAGTGCGGATCATAAAGCACTCCTGTTATTGGAAAATTATTTGGGAGCAACTGCACGTGGGCTGGTGTCTGGTGCCATTTTCACCAATCATGCACACCCACATTGTATTACAGTAACACAATATGCATCTACCGCAACTAGCGCAACGACTCCCCCGACGTCACCCTCTGATTGAGTAGTACTACAACTTTATATCCTTTGGTGATTGCACAGAACAGTCGCGTTTCAGCGTTTTTCCAAGCCTATTGAAATGAGTGACCCTTACTTTGCCTCAATCACTATATCCACTGGTTTTCCATCAACAGCGACGGATTGCAGTAACACATTGCAGTTGACGGAGCCTGACAATTTCAATGAATACGTCTTACCTGCAGGTAAAAATGGCTGCTCTGGGTAGGGAAGCCCTACTTTGGCGCAGCTATATGTACTGGCGTAAGCATTGACTTGGTAGAGGCCTGCGGCGGAGAGCTACGCGAGTGGATCCTGATTAGTCAAACGCTTCCACTTGGTATCCAAGATAGTCACCGGGCGCTGTTCTTTATCGAGAAGGACGATATCAGGGCGTATAAGTAAACGCACCGTACTGTGCTCATCGTTAGCAAGGTGACGTCTGGGGCGCTGCTCTACAAGCCGAAGCCCTTGGCGGCGAGCGAGCAGTCTTAAACGGTTAGCCGTGTAGCGTTCGACTAGCCGGTTCATATCAAATAGCAAGCTAAAAGCCTGTTTTTAAACGGAGCGAGCATCCAGATACTGGCCGTTTATAAATAGCTGGGCAAGTACAACTAGCGGGGCATAACGTTGCTGCATACGGTTGAGTTCATGTGCAGTCGGGGCACGTTCATGCGTTGCCAATAATCCTACGGTTCCAAAACGCATCCGTAATGATTGAAGAAGTTGAGCCAGCATCAAAGCCTCACCATTAATTGAACCACTACACTAATGCTATCAAGAGAGGGTGTCAGCCAAGCGTTAATGTGTCACCAAATAACATGAGTGCTAGAGCTTTGGTTTAACGAAAAAGCATAAACAAACCGCCACACGACAGCGTTGGCGGCATTAAAGTGATGGCATGTGTGGCGCTATCGAGGTTGAGGCTGCAACGCTGGTATCTCAGGTCGGCAGAAAAGGTTTTGACCCAGGCGGCCAAAGCCACGGCAAGCTTGGCTACGAAATGCACGCCGCTGGTTATCGGCCATTGCACTTTGCCCGTCGGCATCACGGATATAACGAGCGAGTGTTAAAGCTGCTTTCTGGCCGTAGCGCGCACCCGGTGACGCGCATGTCCAAACATGCCGTAGCATAATAGCTAGGTCAGGCGCGTGCTTATCCAAATACGCCAGCCCATAGGCGCAGGCTTCTAAGGTAAAGGCATCATGACTACAGAGCTTCCAGGCGGCATTCGGTTTGCCTTTTGAGTCGTAGGTGTAGGTCTTCCCAATATCGTGTAATAACCCGGCCACAAAACACGTTTCTTGCATCAAGCGCGACATAGAGGGCTCGTTAAGACGTAGCATTGCCACGGCATTGTTAGCGACGTTCAACGAATGCTCTAGCAAGCCGCCCGGGTAGGCATGGTGATAATTGACGCTAGCCGGCGCATTCAAAAAAGCTTCAAGACGATCCTTGCGTTCCAGTACCCGTGTCAAAAACGCTCGAAGGCAGTCTGATTGAAGCGACTGTACGGTCGCGACTAACTTATCGAATACCTCTGGCACCGGGGAGTACACCCGTGGCAACGATTGTAGGGTATCCATAGAGATCACTTCATCCCGGGACGCCCTGCGGAACTCATCAAGAATGAATTGGCCTGACAAACACTTCACGCCGGAGGCGGTAACAAAGTCCAGATGGCCGATGCGCTCAGGTACTGTTGTTTTGCTCAAGTTGAGCATCGCGATGTGATCTCCCATGCAATCACTCAGCCGCAGTTTTAAGAATGGCGTTTTCGCGTTGTCAAACTCCACCACACGCCCAGTAAGGCGGTAAGTGCCCGTGAAGGTGCGAGACAGGTGAGGAGGGGCGTTATCAAGCCGTTTCATGACGCTGCTCCTTCTGGGGCTTAGTGGGCGTGGTGTTGCCTAACAAACGCTCAAAGGCAGAGCCATCCATACGGGTGGCATTGGGGACGTAACGGGAATAGACCTTGAACAGCATTTCGGTGGAACTGTGACCCAGCATGCGCGCTACCCATTCTGGGTTTTCGCCAGAAGCCAAAAAGAGTGTCGCGGCAGTATGACGTGTTTGATAAGGACGGCGCTTGGTCAGCTCAAGAGACTTGAGCAAGGGATACCACACGCGCTTCGTCACGTTATTGTGATCAAGCGGCTGACCTAGCTGATTACAGAACACGTATTGGCTCATATGCCCAGTGGCGGCGTACTGCGTTTTTAGCGCGTCATACACTTGACCAAACATAGGGATTTCCCGTTGCGATCCGTCGGTTTTGGTATATTCCGTTTCGCCATTGATCAATGTTTCGCGTACCAAAATTTCCCGCTTAGCAAAATCAACGTTTTTCCACTTCAACCCATCGACTTCACCGGTGCGCATGCCGGTAAAGAACCGCACTGTGTAATAGTTGCAATAGTCTGCGCGGACGTTATCGATGATGCGTTGCACCTCATGTAGCGAAAACGGCTCGATATGCGTCTTCTGTAGCTTTAACGGCTTAATATTTTTGTACGGCGTCTCAAAATCGAAACGCTCGGCCGCCTCATCGAGCACCATACGCAAAATGGACATATGGCTGTTGATCGTTTTAGGCGATACCAGACCCGTGGCACCACGGCCCCTGCGCTTGGCTAGTTTGGTGCGGAACGCCAGTATGTCCGCCTTGGTGATGTCTCCGATGTGTTTTTTCCCAAACGCTGGCTTAAGTGAGCTATCCAGGATCGAACTCACATTCCGTACGTGGGAAGCACGCCATTGGATTTTGCTCTCATCGAACCACTGATCAGAGAAACCGTTGAAGGATGGTGTGTCTAAATCGCTGACAACTTGAGACTCAGCTGTATTGGTAGGCTGATGGGGCTTCAATTTCTGCAAGTTGCTGCTATTAGGAAAGAACTCTGCATAATTGAATTCGCCGAGCAGCATTTTTGCTTCCATGCGCTGTAAAAGCTGTTCCAGCTGCTTACGATTTTTTGCGTTGTCGTCTAGAAGCGTTTGTTCACGAAAACGTTGCCCGTCATACCTGAAGTCGATAAAAAGCTTTTTGCTCTCTTGGCGGACGCGAACCTTACCCATGGCATACTCCTCCGTTAGCCATTGGAATAGCGATTGCTTGCTGACGAGGAGTCGCTTTCAGCATTTCTTCCTGAATAGTTTCCCAAATATAAAGGATTTTCCGACGCCCAAAGGGGCGGATGTAATGAGTGCCTTCAATGAGCACACTGTCTTTAAGTTGCTGGCGGATAGTGCGTGCATCATATTTGATACGCGATGCGAGCTCTTCCGTTGTCAAAAAAGTGCAGTCCATGAGACCATCTCCTCGCCAAAGTGATCATTTGATAATATATTTAATCGTTCGATTATAAATATAAACGATCAAATGATTATTTCAACACCTTTTTGATAATTTTTATGATCATATTGGACAAAGAGATGATTCGGTATCACTTAAAAGAGCTGATCGCTGAGAAAGAATTTGAAGAACGGCGCAGGATTACGATTGGCGAGATAGCAAAAGAAACAGGTATCAATCGAATGACGTTATCGAAAATTATCAATCATCCAGGCCATAGCACAGTGACTGATAATCTCGACAAGCTTTGTTACTACTTCGATTGTGATATTGAGCAACTGGTAACTCATGTTAAGGAGGCTAATGATGAGTCTGCGCTTTTGGCCGACTAAGAACGTAGTGTGGAAATTAATTGTGAGGTAGGAATTTGCCGTCAGGTGCCTGAAGGTCATGCAAATTTTTGATCTTCAGAGGCAATGAAAATATTGGGCACGGTGTGGGCACAATGTGGGCACAGAGGAATTTGAAAAGACAGGCAACAAAAAAGGCAGACCAGTAAGTAACTGATCTGCCTTTCAAAATATTGGTAGCGGGGACCGGATTTGAACCGATGACCTTCGGGTTATGAGCCGGATTGATTTGATTTTCTTAGCGCTGCTTTATTTGTTGTTATTTGTCTAAATAGCCTGCTATATAAGGGTTTCCGTCGGTTTTTGAAATGCTGTCTAGGTAATTTAAGGTCAATCTAGCACGCTAAAGAGTGTCACAAAGTAAAATGTAAAATTTACAGCATAAATGACCGTTAGGCTGCTGCTGAGGTCGGCAGCGGGTTAGCCGGACTCTGAAACCGGCGAGACTGGCATCATAGGTTTTGTCAGAACGGATTGTTTGGTATGCCAGTTCCCGTGAGATGGCGCTGGGCGGATGTTCCAATTGTCGGGCGATGGTTCGGATTTAGTAGTGAACCCGCATCTGCATGATGGCGGCTCGGTCTTCAGTAGAGAGGTCGCAATAGCAATGAGTCGTGGCAAAACCATACCGGAGGGTCAGATATTGCATTTGGTCATTGAGACCGCCAACCCAAGTGCGAATAGTCAACGGCATCTTATTGGTGATACGGCTACAGTGGAAGCAGCTTGAAGCATTCGATTGATGAGTTTATTATATCTGAACTGATATAAATTTATGGCAGTTAAGGAGCCAGCGTGGCGCGCAAGAAACCTGTTGCATTCGTTGGAGACTCGAAGGATCGGCTGCGCGACTTCTCTCTGGACGCCAAGCGAGAAGCGGGGTTTCAGATAGACAAGATTCAGGCTGGAGGCCAGCCGGACGATTTCCGCCCAATGCCAAGCGTTGGCCCTGGTGTCATGGAAATCCGCATTCGGGAACACAACGGCGCCTTTCGGGTCTTCTACGTGGCCAACCGGGGCGACGCGGTATTTGTGCTCCACTGCTTCCAGAAGAAAACCCAGCAGACCGCCAAAAAAGACATCGACTTGGGCAAGCAGCGATACAAGGAGCTGCCCTGAGCCCAACCACCAAGCGAGGTTAGAAAATGGCCATCGAGTATTACGACAGTGTGTGGGACGCCATCGAGGACACTCCTGAAGAGGCGCTGAACATGCGGCTGCGCTCCGAGCTCATGGCGAGGATTGCTGGCCGTGTAAGGGAGTGGGATATTACTCAGAAAGAGGCTGCACATCGTCTGGGAATCACCCAACCCCGCCTCAACGACTTGCTGAACGGCCAGATTAATAAGTTCAGTCTCGATGCTTTGGTCAACCTGACGGGGCCAGCTAACTTCCATCTCGAACTGGAGATTGAAGACGAGAAGGAAGTAGCCGCCTGAGAGTGACCAGATAAACTGGGTTCAGCTAGACAAGTGAAGAAATTCTTGGCCTCAGTTCACTTGATGAGCTTTTAACGACTGACTGCCTCTCAAAGGCTAAAGCAATCTGGTTTGCCCGGAAGCCATAAACTTATACCCCATAGCCTTATAGCCTTTCTCACGCTTTCGGAACATTCGCTCAAGCATAGGCAGGCCAGTATCCAAGTAATCATAGACAGTGACTTCTAGTTTGCCTTCGGTGTCTCGATGGAGTCTGCCTGCATACTGTGACAGCGTTCCTTTCCATGCGATGGGCAGAGCTAAAAACAGGGTGTCCAGTCGAGGCAAGTCAAAGCCTTCTCCAATGTATTTCCCAGTTGCAACGATGACTTGAACCCTATGCAACTCTTTTTCTGCCAACTGGCGCTCTTTGACGCGCATCCCACCACGTAAGATAACTGACGATATGGATTCAGCATCCAGCAGTGTCGCCAAGGTCTCGGCATGTTCTCGTCGTTCCGTCAGCACAAGGCAATTTGCTTGGTTGTGCGCACAGCTTGCAACATCCTGAACAATGGCCTCATTTCGGGCGCTGCTCTGGGCAAGCCAATGGTAAACCGATGCGATATGGGGCCGCACACTAGGCTGGCAGATGTGGGTGGGTGGCGTTTCGTGATGCTCTCGAACAATGACGTGTTGGATAAATCGGTTACTGTGGTGCGCCTGGGCTTTGTGACGAATGGGCCCTGCAACCATCAACATGATTTTTTGGTGGCCATCCTGACGATCAGGCGTTGCTGTCAAACCAATGACGTATCGAGCGCTGACCTCATTAAGCAACATCTCGTAACGTGGCGCTGAGATATGATGGCATTCATCGATGATGACTTGCCCGTACTCCTTGACCTGCTTCGAGACTGTATTGTCTTTCTTATTGATCAAGCTTTGGTAAGTGGCAACGTCGACCTGCCCAGTAGGTTTCTTTTTACCGCCGCCAATTACACCGATGAGCGCACCCTCAAGGAAGGTGTCGAGTCGCTCCTTCCATTGATCAAGTAGCTGACGACTGTGCGTGAGGATCAGTGTGTTGACTTGCCGCCTGGTTATCACGCCAATAGCCGTTACGGTTTTACCGAAAGCGGTCGGTGCATGAAGTATTCCGGTATCGTGTTGGATAAGTGCCTGCACCGCCTTGTCCTGGTCGCTACGCAGCGTTGCTTTTAGGCTGACTCCAGGTAAAAACTGGCCTGATATTCTACGGTCATCAATGTCCACCGTGATTCCCTGTTTCAGCAGCAGATCTTGAAGCTCATCCAAGCAGCCTCTGGGAATAGAAAGATAACCTTGCTCAATATGGGCGCATGATATGTAGCGAGGGATGCCATGCGTCGAGAAACGAAGCGACTGTGTTTTGAAAAATACAGGATTAGCAAAGCTGGCCATTCGCTTTATTCGTGTCGCCAATGTTCCTGGAATGCCTGATAACTTTATATAAATGTGACTGGTCAGGATGAGCGTGATGCTTTCAGGACATCCAGAAAGCTTCCCTGTATCAACCGGTAACGTTGACTCCCACGGCAACACAGTATCTACAGTCACACCGGAATTAGCCTCATTGCCGATCAGCTCTTCAAGTTGAGCTGATGCAAGTGTCTGTTGCTGACTGAGCAGTGCCCATTGATCCGGGTATGGCGCAAAGTTGTCGTCGACGAAGACGGTGCATCCGCGACTTCGCGCCTCGTGTTGAAGCGGCAGGGCAATCAGATTGCCAAACCCACCATCAGGCATGGTGTCTTGGTTGGGAAATAGCCGGTCATAGGAGTCGAAGGATAAGCCTGGATGAAGCTCCATGGCCTTATCCAACAATTTGAATCCCAACCTCCTCGCTGACGAAGCTTGAACAGCTTCTGAAAAGAAAACCCATAGATGGGCACCCGCACCGGACCGAGAAACCTCCATAAGATAGGGTACGCCTTCACCACGACAGGCCTGGGCTAGTGCACGAACATTCGCTTTCCAGTCCCCCTTATCAAAATCCGCCGCCAGCAAGTAACAAGAGCTATCCGGCAGTAAAGGGTAAAGGCCGGTCACATGTTTGCCAGACAGGTGGTCATAAACTGCATCAAAATCGAGGGGCTTGAAATTTTTGTGTCGACATTCTCCACACTTGATCCTTGGTTTCTGACAGATGACCGGCATCCACTCGTTCGCACAAGCGACAGCATAGCCGGAACGACCGCCGGAACTCTGCCAGCGAACCGCATAAACATCCTGCCTGCCTCGAAAGAGTTTTCGGTATACTTCAACTTTCTGGCCAGGGGTGAGTAGCGGTAAATCATGTCGGTTTGCAGAGCGATACAGCTCTTGCTTTCGAGAAAGGAGAGCAGCCTTTTCTTGTTCAAGCTCTGATAGTCTCAGCTCAATAGTGACGAGTTCTTGATCTGTGCGGATACCTACCTCGTGCCCAGTAAAGCTATAGGGGTCTACGGTTTAACAGGTTAGAGACGCTTATTTGTAGTCTAGCTTATCGTCAGCACTCGGCTGACAGACCACACTCGTCACCATAAAAATTTACGGCGATCTATTTTGATATAATAGTAATGCATTGGACTGACAACACTGAGGCATGGTGTGACAAAGTTGGTAATATCGAAGATCAAACCCCCTTCCGGAGCGCTCGCTGAGATCGAGCGAGTCAACATTAACATTGCCAATCAATTGCCCGTGTCGTCATGGCTGGATGCTGAATTAGCCGATACCTTACTTGCCTACCATCCCGTTTCTGTGCAAAAGGTATCGAGGCATTACGAAGTGGTCAGTGGATTTCGCGCGTTTCATGCCGTTAGTGCCTTGCTGGATCCAGAGGCTTCCATCTCGGTAGGCATCACAGATGCTCACGAATCTGATCTGGTCAGAGGAGCGTTGTTTGAGCTTATTAGCCATAGCCTGATGCACTGTCCTGAGGCTGTGGATGCGAAAGAGCGCGTCTATCGACAGTTAAAAGAGCTCTCCATTACGCTGCGTAAGACGCACGGCATCAAGGTGCCTAAGAGTCTGTCCACACGCAATCTAAAGGCATTAATGGGACTAGAAGAGCGCCGCATCACGCATTCAAGGAAGCGAAAATCAGAACTCCAGCGGATCATGGAGTCCCAGTGACATGGTGATGCAAGCAGATTTGGAGAAATTGGCAACTTTGAGTAGCGTGGAGCTTTCCAGAATAGAAAAGCTGCTTGCGCTGCTGAAAGCGCCGGATGATCTAACCCACCTTCTCCTAGTTATGGAAAACTTGAACCGTGCTTTACAAGCAGTTCAAAGAAGCCAAAAAACTCGGGAGGATCTTGATGATGCGACCGAGAAAAAGGAGGAGAAAGGCCTCTTTCATTACCTTCCTGTCATTACCCAGATTATCGCCGTGCTGAAGGGATTTGATCGCGAAAGCTGCCCAGAGACGTGGTTAGATCAGTCGGGGAAGCAGCGCGGCATTATCAATGACCACCCTGAATGGGCGATGCTGATTCTTACCCCCGATGCTGAGTGCTATGGCAATGATGCGTATTGGCAGCATACCGGTGTAGTTATGGCGTGCTCAGCCGTTCAGCGAAAGCGGCACCAAGCGCATATTGGTTCCGAAATCACCGCTGCTTGTCGTGATATCCGGACGATTGGCAATGGCAAGAAGTCTCTCGGGCTGTTGGTAGAGATTGAGATGGACGCCACGCTCAAAAGCTACCGTCAACAATATTTGCTAAAGAGCGACGAGATCCTCGAGCCGCTGTCGGGTATCGAGCTGCTCGTTCGAAAAGTACTCGACCATAAGGGAAAGACGAGAGACGGTGGAGGTGGGGGTGGCCACCCGGCCCGAACGATCGAGCGGCGCGTTGATGTGTCGGATTCGGATGACGAGGAAAATGAGGGGCCAGAAAAGTCGATGCAACTGTTGGAATCGGCCGGTGACGAGCAGGCGCAGGGCCGTCAGCGTGCCGCCGGTTTGCACCCCAAAGAATCCCAGACACTGCGTGCTGTTTCCTTCACGGAAAGTAAAGCATCACCGACATTAGGGTTTGATCTAAGGGACTTGATCCGGCGCCAGAGCAGCCGTATCCAACATATCAGCCAGTCCAACCAGAGGCTTCCTTTTCGCTACGCCAGCTTAAGTCGGGTCGAGCTATCGCTGGCAGCGAAAGCAGCTTTCGAGCTATTTACGGGCCGAGGCCGCTTTGAAAAGCGTGATGACGAAGATGTCTATGCCGGTTTACTGCTGCTGTTGATGATCTGGCTTGGACGTCCCGTCGAGCAGATTCTGGGGATGCGGGTCTATAACCATCGACATGAGCTACCGAAACACCGCAAGGACGTACTCGCTTTTTTGATTGAAGAGCACGCCTTTGTGCTCCCCATTCCGTCGCCGGAGTGGCGTAACAGTCTCCAGGACGACGCAAAGAAACTGCTCTTTACAGCCGGTGGGAGCACGCCTGCATTGGTGGATGAGGTGGTAGTGGTCGCCAGTCCCGTGCGGATGGGGAAGTTTATCTCGCGTCTCAGCTTGGTGCGGAAAAGTCGGACAAAATATCGCGAATTGTTTCCCGAATGGCGTCATGGCGGCATTGAGGAGGCAATGCGGGTGGCGGTTTCAAAGATCAACCGCACCCACCGTATGCGGCTGACACCCCGTCGGATCAGTCAAGCGCTATTCGATGAGATCGTCGGCCACTCCAGCGATTGGGTTGATGCTTACCTGTTGACCGGGCACCGTTTCACCGTCGCTGATGTGGCCGCACATTATTACAGCGTGCCGGCTGGCTATCTTGAGACACTCTATCATGCTGCTGCTGTTTCGCTGCGTAACAGCATCTATCAGTACCTTAGCGTGGAAGAGAAGCATTACTACGCCTTCAAACAAGTCGTTCAAAACAAGGGTGACCATGGCAGTAAGCTGAACCTCAAACCGATATTGCTGACACGCCTGGTCAAACACTTGAAAGGCGAACTGCGGGCAGCTAGGCGTCTTCAGCCTGGGGAGGAGAGTTGGCGACAAACGCATAATCACTACGTGGCTTATATCGCTTTCTGGATACTGTTCGCGACGGGCTACCGTGCTGTCAATGACTTGGTTTTTCGCTGGCGGGAAATCGACTTTGCGTCCGGTTTTCTGGCCATTTCCGACAAGGACGACGAAGCGATGAGTCAGGCACGGGTGGTTTGGCTGTTGCCGGAGTTGCGTGATCAAATACGCCAGTATGCGAGCCACTTGGAAGTGCTACAGGCCCGGTTTTATCAACGTGCGTCTCTTTACGAGCACCTCGAAGCAGTGTTGAGTGAGCCTCAGCCAGACGTGCCGCTGATGTTTTTTATCAGTGACAGCTGGCAGATGGTTCAGCTTTCTCCAGAGAATCTGCGGCGCCACGTACCGCTCTTTACGCTGCCAGTCAACGCAAGTCGGCACTATCTTCGCAGTGCTTTGCGTGCTGAAGGGGTTCGTGGCGAACTGGTTAATGCCTTTATGGGGCACGCTCAACAAGGGCAGGAGCCGTTTGGCGCTTTCTCTACCTTGACCCCCGTGGAAATGTTTCGGGAGCTAGCGCCTGTCCTCAGTAAAATGCGCCGGGAAGCGGGATGGACAGTGCAGCAGGGGCTAGCGGATGACTGATCATGTCGAGGAAGTTTGGAGCGGCTGGAAGCTAATACAAGTTCCGGAAGGGGCAGGTGGTGCCGAGGCACGCCATCGGCAGCATCTGCTAAATAGGCGTCGTCACCAAATGGCAGTGCTGGAACTGCTACAGGAAACGCACCCTGGCCTTGTCCGCGGTGAATCGGATGTCAGCGTGCCGACGGATATCGCCCAGCAGTGGGAAGAAGCCCTACAAACCGGTGACAACCGTTCAGTCGTCGAAATTCGCAACAAGGTTAACTTCTTATCACTGGGGCTGTCGCGTGGGCAGCGTGAGTTGGGGTGGGACGTGCGCGTTCCAGCGCCGCTGCACCTGGTCAGGCCAGCGGCGAGTCCTTTTACGCCCTTGTCCTTCAAAAATTTAAGCGATTACCGTGACTGGTGCCAGGATGCCGATCATGAGATTCAGCAGCCAGACTTTCAGGCGCTTCTTTGGCACGGCAATGGAAAAAAGGGACACCGTCGGCTTGAGCCTGAAATGATCAGTTGGGGGCTGTTTCTTTATTGTGTGATTGCCAATGACGGCCTGCTGGGCAGCAAGCACCTGAACTCACTACCATTGGCCACCACTACATTGGCAGTGCACGGGGCTTCTGCCTGGTTGGTGCTGCATGAGACAGTACCGGAAGGCATGCCAAAATCGAAACGGGTGTTGCCACGTAGCCGTTGGCTGTTGGGAGTGTCGGCCTTAGCGGTGTTGATGCGCCACATTCAGCATTTTGGCCACCCTGGCGAGAAGTGTGGCGGTTATCAGCAGGCGAGGACTTATACCCAGACGGCTTGGCTGCATTTCTGTGGCGCTTTAAAGACTGAGCCGGTGTCACTTCCGACGTTTAGCGAGCATGCCTCGACCGCCTTTCGCTTACATGTACCGGCTTATATCGTGAACAGCGCACACGGCAAACACCCAAGCACGTCAATTGCTGAAGAGCGTTGGCATCAGCTGCTCACCGGTGGGTACGTAAAGCATGCCAAGCCAAAAGCCGAGCAGGAGGATGTGCTTCCAGCAGCAGGATCCGGGCTAACGCCAATAGTGACCGAGCGTTGTGAGCGGGACCAACCGTTGTATGAAGGGCGTGCGCTGCTGAAATCGTTACACGATACGCTCTATAAGCGTCGTAACCAGAAACGCCTCAGGTTTCGAGACCTTTCTCGCGAGCTGGAAAGTGCCATTGTTGCTTCTCAGCGTATGGCTCCCATCATTGAATGCTTGTGTCGCTGGCTGCTGTTCCTGCATCAGAAGCGGAAGCGAAAGCAGTCGACGCTGTACAAGTATCTTGGTGTAAGCATGCCGCTTCTGCAGGCTTTGGGGGAGACGCCGGTTGATCAGGATCGGATGGATGCGCTTATTGAGGCCTATCAGTTCGTGGTCGAACAGGCCAAGACCGAGAAAAACCGCCACTACCGTTGGACGGTGTTGCGCTCATTCCATTCTTTTCTTGTGATTGATCAAGGCCTGGCCAACGTCTCTATGGTGTTTGCTGACGGTGGGGCAACTATCGCGCATCATGCCGATGCCAATTGTCTGTCAGAGGATGAGTATCGTCTGATAGCTAGCTTTCTGGCCTCCCGCTCGTCAAACATCATGGGGCAAATTCGCTATTGGGTATTTGTGCTTGGATTTCGCGCTGGTCTCAGGATAGGAGAAGCACTTTCCATTCAGCTAGATGATGTCTTGCTCCATCAAGAGGTGCAGGATACTGACGTTACTCTTCTGGTTCGTAACAACGAGTATGTGGGGGTTAAGAGCCATGATTCACGGCGGCAGCTTCCGCTTCATTATCTGCTGACAGACAGCGAGCTGGAAGCATTCAAGGCCTTCATCGCCAATCGACAAGAGGTGACCCTTCACGGTCGTGTCATGCTGTTCGGTGAGGGGAGTGGTTCGGTGGCACCGCTACACGATGATGAGGTGCAGGCAGAGATCCACGAAGCCATGCGACGTATCACCGGGGATTACAGTCTGCGCTTTCATCACCTGCGTCATTCACTGGCTAATTATCTGTTGCTCTCTTTTCATGGGGTGGAGATACCCTGGACAGCGCCTTCCCATCATGCTTTTCTTTGGGACAAGGTCGCTGAGGGTCCCACGCGATCAGGGCTGTACTTTATCGCGCAGCTGATGGGGCATGCGTCCCCCGATGTGACATTACGAAGCTACTTACACTTTACCTGCCTGCTCCTTGACCATTATTGCCACAAGCAGTCCTCCTCGATGGAGAGCTGTATTCCGAGCCACGCAATTGCTCAGTTGGAACCCTTGGCCAACGTGCTCCAAATCAAGCCGGCGACCCTGCGTAAATGGAAAGAGCGTTTCGGGGGAAAACCGCCACGTTGGCTTAAAAAGGCCTTTCCCAAATGTTCTGTGATAGACGTAGCTCAGCAGGCGCTAGCCCCCTATCCTGAATTGCCAGCCAAGATACTGCTTGAGCGCCAAGGTCTGAGCCAGCTATCGCTGGAGCAGGTCGCCGCTGCGCTGGATGCTTTGTATCAACGCGATTTTGACGACGTTGAGCATATCTTTAATTTGTGTAAAGGCGAGGCAGAGCGGCTAACGTCTTGCGCGCGGCGGGTTCTAACAGCGCGCACGCGGCAGGGGATGAGCGCGTTTCGTCACTACCGGATGACGAAAGGTAAGCAGTCAGCACCGAATGATTTTGCCCACCCACGCCTGGCAATGCCGCGCTCGCTGGCGGAACGCCCAGTGGCGAATGCGATGTACCAAGCCATCTGGTCGTGGTGGTTTAGCCATCATCCGGATGAATTGCGTAGGCATCTTCGTTTTTTCTACCGCTACCACCGTGCCACCGACGGTCATGTATGGATTCGCGATGCCGATGATGGCTTGGCCTTTGTGAGTTGGGTGCTGGGTCTGGATGCTCGCATCAGAGCAGTCGTTGAGCTGACACCCAGTGCGCGATCGTCCCTGTCTGAGAAGCAGCAGCTGAGTGAATGGAAGAAGCGGCTTCCCTCACATCAACATAAGGTGGAATGGCAAGCTAAGCGTCCAGGCAACCGTTTTTCAAAACCGCTGGGCACGGGCAACGTTACTTTCTATGTAGTCAATGAGAATAAGCGCTCTCGAAGTGGCTACCCCGTGCGCTATGTGCTGGTAATGGCTTGTATCGTTATGGCGGCGGTGGCCAGAAAAACATGATCGCATCATGCCGCCGATCGTACTGCACAGGCCAACCAGCTTCGCGTGGGGAGTTGATACTTGACAATTTTGCCTGCTGAAAGAAACGCACTATAGCAAGTGTAGATATAGCGATTCCTACCGGAAGGAAGTATGCCAATGACTGACAATTTGATATGTAACGTTTTACCTACCAGGCGGCACGGATAGATTCTGACTAATGTTCCGGCGTTGCATTGGGCGGAGGCTTTTAGCGAAGGAAGATAAAGCCTAGCAACCATTGCAGTGCCACGTAAATCATCGAGAAGGGCAGCGGTAGCATTGCTTGGAGTGTAGGTTCAGCAAGGATTATATCCCACGGTCCCGGCTCCATTTCCACGAGATGCCCACCGAATCTGCTAACCTGCAAGAGGAAGGCATTGATGTGTCGGGGTGTATCGGCCACGTACCTGAGTTTGTCAGCACTTGACCGTGCTGGTTGGCGAGGTGCGGCAGGTGACACAAGTCAGCCCTCCTTAGTTGGCCCAGCACGGCGAGCCAACACACCCAAATGATCTGGAAGCGTTGCCCAAGGTAGTGGCTGAAGGCGGCAACTTGAGCGGCCGTTGGTGGTTCAAGGAGAAGAGCTCACGTGTATAGGTAACAGCCATCAACATGGCTGCGCATCAGTGCCAGTTACGCGGCTTTAATGGGGGTCGAGGCAGGCGCCAGGCTTGTCCTAACAGCTGGCCGCGTATGCGAACCTTCGTTTATTTTCTTACCGAGCGGTTAGTTGTGAACGGAGAGGGCAGGAATACGCATCAGCGTTGAGAGCTGTGATGTACGATCTGCTAACAAGTCGGCAAGCGTATATTGATCCAATACGTTAAGAAAAGCCGCGAGTGCTTCTGCCAAAATTGGCCTCAAGCGGCATGAGGGCGTGATGACGCAGTTACCTGAATTCAACTAATAAGTGCAGCACCTGCGGTTTCTAGTGCTCCTGAATATTCTCCTAAAAACACCTGGGCTGGGGTTCGATATCTCAGCCGCTTTCTGGGTCTATCGTTCAGCTTGTGAACAACGCGTCGCAGCTCTGCATTAGTCACCTTCCGGAAGTCTGTACCTTTCGGAAAATACTGCCTGATCAGGCCGTTGGTGTTCTCGTTTGTCCCACGCTGGCCTGAACAGTAAGGATCACAGAAATACACGGAGGCGCTAACCGCTTTTGCGACCGTCTCGTGGTCTGCAAACTCCGAGCCATTGTCGAGCGTGATCGTCTTCACCGCGCCCCGACGAGGCTTAAGTAAACGGACCATGGCTCTCTGCGTTAGTTCTGCCGTTACCTTTGGCAGACGTGCCGCCAACAAGTAGCCACTTCGTCGCTCTACCAACGTCACTATCCCCGCTTGCTTGTGCCCATAAAGCACCGTGTCGCCTTCCCAGTGACCGATGGTGAGGCGTTTTTCGATAGCAGGTGGCCGATGCTCTATCCCCACACGCTTAGGAATCTTGCCTAGTCCTGCACTTTTGGCATGGGCACGATGTTTACTGCGACGCTTGGGCTGGCGGAGGTGTCGCCACAAATCGCCACCCTTGGCCTTATCGTCCCAGATCAGCGAATAGACCCATTGATGACTAACTCCTATCCCCGTCAACGGCGCCATAAAACCGCTAATCTGCTCTGGACTCCACTCTTCTCTAAGCCTGTCAGCTACGGCATTGATCAGGCTAGGGAGTTGCTTTGTCCACTTCCAGGCGGAGCGGCGTCTCTGATCGCTGTAACGCTGCGCTTGTGCGGGTTCATATCCCTTGGCACCCGAATTACGTCTCAGCTCACGGCTCACGGTACTGCTGTGAATGCCAAGCTGTTGAGCAATCTGACGTTGGCTCAATCCTACATCCCTATGGGCAAAAATTTGATATCGTTGTGCCTGGGTCAGTTGTCTGTATCCCATACTCTGCTTCACTTTGGTCGGTAAGGCGGAGAGGGTACCGCTGCTGGCCCTCCTGCCTCTACCGTATGATCCAAAGTGCTGCAGTTATTCTATGAATTCAGGAAAATGGGGGGATTACCGCACCTATTCATGACTTCGATTCTTTTTGATTGTGGCTGAAAATGCCATTTAGCTTATATAGCTATAATGGCCTCCAGAAAGCTAAAAGTAGAATCTTTCAAGTCTCTTACCTTATGTTTCTGCTTGAACCGCAGTGCTGTTACGGCCCGATTCTTTGACTTGGTAAAGTAAAGCATCGGTCATCGATAAACATGTATCCATCGTACAAGTGCTGGTAACCGCACAAATACCAATGCTAACCGTACAATAAAGTGAGGTGCCATTGTTCATGATCATAGGCGTTTCAGCAAGTTGCTGATGCAGACGGCTTGCAACATGGGTAGCGTCTGATGGGCTGGTTCGTGGCAGCATGACCATAAATTCATCACCGCCCCACCGGCTAATCACATCGTACTGACGAAATACCCGACGGCAAAGCTCGATAAAGCATACTATGACGTTATCGCCTCCCTGATGTCCGTACGTATCATTAATATTTTTGAAGTTATCTAGGTCAATCAGCATTAGTGATCCAGAAGGGCCTCCACGCTGAATCATAGCTATTTCTTGTTGAAAGCGTTCATCAAAAGCACGGCGATTTAGCAAGCCTGTTAATGAGTCGGTGGAGGATAATAGCTCTAATTCTTGACGTGTGGTTTGTAATTCACGAATCAGCGCTTCCTGTATACGGTGGCTGCGCATCAACTCCATATGGGCCATGACCTGGTTGGCCAATGCCTGGAGAGCAAAACGTTGGCGCTTTGTCAGCTCGCGAGGTTCATAATCAAGTGCACATAGCGTTCCCAGCGGATAACCATCTCGGCTTTTAAGTAGTGCACCCGCATAAAAGCGTAGGTGAGGCTTTCCTGTGACCAAGGGATTATCAGCAAAACGGGTGTCTTGCGTAGTATCCGGCACAACAAAAACGCCTGGCTGCAGCAGAGCATGAGCACAAATCGAGATATCGCGAGGTGTTTCTTGAACACCTAGCCCTTTTTCGGATTTAAACCACTGCCGATCACGGTCGATAAAATTGACGACCGCAATGGGAGTGTCGCAAATCAATGAGACCGCCTCGACAATTTCATCAAATGCGTCGTCTTTCTGCGTATCGAGAATCTGGTAATCTGCAAGCGCCTGAAGCCGACGTTCCTCATAGGCGCCTGAACTAAGAGTCGATCTATGGTTCATAAGTGGACACCGAATCCAATTGGGCGATACAGACCCTCGAAAGCCACCGTTTTGAAAGCGAATAGGCCGATTTATCGCCATTACATAAGTGATCTGAGCAGTGGCTGTGCATATCAATTCCTTTTGTGATCACTCTTAAATTCTGAAAATCATGTGCTTGGTGAATGCCTACAGGGCGATCATATATTCCCTGACATCAGGTAGTTGATGACTAAAGAAACATGTTAGCAGGATAATAAAATGCATATCCTAAGGTTAATTTTTATTTTACTCGGCAGCTTTTTTGTATGATTTTTGTATAATTATGTTATTTGTTTTTTACTGACTTTTCCCAGATTGCTCACATGTTGCCCAAGATATGAGCTGGCTTGCAGGCATAGGCTTGGCCACCCCATAGCCTTGGATAATGTTACAACCGATTCGCTGTAATGTTTCAATGTGTGCGTCGCTCTCAGCGCCCTCTGCTACGACTTGCTTGTGAAAGCGTTTGGCTAAATAGGTAATGCTTTCGACAATCGTCAGGTCCTCTGAGCGCTTGAGCATTCCCATCACAAAGGACTTGTCGATTTTAACTAAATCTATCGGCAAGTTACGAAGGTAACTTAATGATGAGTAACCTGTACCAAAGTCGTCAAGGGCGACTTTGCAGCCCATCTCACGGCATAAGTTTAATATTTTGGTCGCGCTGGATAAATCATCCAGTGCCGCTGACTCTAAAACTTCAATACAGATGAAATTTGGTGGTACGTCATGGTGCCTGGATAACGTGTCCCGCAGCATGTCAATGAACTGTTTATGCACAAGTGACTGAGGAGTTAGATTAACGCTAACGCTAATGCTGAAGCCCTCTTTTTGCCATGCTGACAGCTGCGCTAGAGCTGTTTCCATAACCCAGGCATCTAATGACAACTCAGTATCAGTACCACTGATGATAGGCAAGAATTGATCTGGCATCACTAAACCACGCTGTGGATGGTTCCAGCGAATAAGTGCCTCTACGCCCAGCAATTTAAGAGAGGCTGCGTCAATTTGTGGTTGGAAGTATAGTTCAAATTGACCTTTTTGAAGGGCTTGAGAAATATCATCCCTCATTGTTTGTTGTGCTTTTAACTTTTTTTCATGGCCAGGATCAAAGAAGGCAAACGTGTTTCCTCCCTGGAGTTTGGCTTGATACATGGCTTGATCTGCGTGGCGTAATAGCGTATCTGAATCAGCATTATCAAGTGGAAATAATGTAATCCCTAAGCTTACATTTACTGATATGGCAGGTGAATCAAGCTCATTCGGATGCTCAACTACAAAGCTTTTAATGATTGTACTCAACTGATCTGGCTTAGCATTCATATCGGGAAGTAGCAAAGCAAATTCATCGCCGCCTATTCGTGCCACGATTCCTTGGGGGCCCACACGGTCTCGTAATTGTTTAGCAACAGATATTAAAATATTGTCGGCAGTTTTATGGCCAAACTGTTTATTGATTTTTTCGAAGCCATCAAGGTCTAAAACACCAATGGCTAGTGTGTTTCCGTCATGGACGTGTGCGATAGCTTCACGTACTTGGTTAAGCATTTGATGTCGGTTAGGTAAAGAAGTCAGGCTGTCAAAATGGCTCGCAAGGTGCAGCTCTTCAGCATGCTTCTTAAGCCGCGTCGTGTCCGAAAAAATAGCCACGTGATGGGTGACATCTCCCTGGGCGTTATGGATCAACGAAAGAGATAATGCCTCATAAAGTAGTTCTCCATCTTTGCGGCGGTTAATAAGCTCACCACGCCAACTACCATCGTTTAACAATGATTGCCACATGTCTTTATAAAACGCTTGGGTATGACAACCTGAAGAGAGAAAATTGGGCTGACGGTTTACAACATCGCTGAGGGTATACCCAGTCATAATCTCAAAGGCGCGATTCACATCAACGATTCGGTTGTCTTGATCCGTGATCATAATGGCATTTTGGCTATCAGAAAAAATCCTTGCCGACAGCTCGAGTCTTTTATGTGCCTCTTCATGTTGAATACGCAAACGTAACGAACTAATTAATTGGCCAAGGTTGCGTAAAAATGGAGAAAGTTCATCTATAAGGTCTTCCTGATATCCGCCAGGACGGTTTGCCAATCCAATCATTGCGATCAGCTTGCCATTATCGGTGATTGGAATGCCAACAAATGCACTGAGAGGAGGGTGACCGTGAGGCAGCCCGCCCCGCCGTGGATCTTGGTCAGGCGTATTAGCAATTAACATTTTGCCCGTTTTTAATACGTATCCAAAAAGAGACGTTTGTTTACTAAATACAACTCCCCCTTGAGAAGCTTTTTCAAACAGTCTGCGTGAAGCTTGATCCCAACTGATATCTGTAATGGCATGGGTTTTTAGAAAAGGTGCATTTTCTTCATCATAGAAGACTTCACCGATAAAGCCTGAGTCACTCTCCGTTAGCGACACCAGTTCAGCCAAGGTATCGGAAAAAGCTTGGGATAAGTCATGTTCAGCAATAAAGGACGTCTGTAAATGATTTACCAGTCTTTCAAGCCGCTGTTGTCGTTGTAAGCGTCGCTCATTTTGTTTGAGTGGCGTAATATCTTGAATGGTCCCCGCTATTTGCATGATGTCCTTGCCTACTGAGACGGGAGCTCCTGTTACGCGAACCCATGTAGGGAATTCTTTATCTTTGTGCACGAGGCGTAACTCAAGATCAAAGGGCACCCGCTGCTCGGCAGCCTGTGTCAAAGCGGCTTCCAGCCGGTGTTGATCGTCAGCCATGTAAACACTAATAGCGTTTGATTTATCATGAGGGTAGTCAGCGCTCACACCATAAAGTGTGTACACGACGTCATTCCACCACGTGGTACCTGAGGAGGTATCTAATTCCCAAAGCCCAAGACCCGATGTGGTTACAACGCGCTCTTGGCAATGCAATCGATGAAGCTCAAGGCGCTCTACCACTAGGTCTGCCAGCGTTGCTAGATGTGTTCGCTGTGCTTCGCTGAAAGCTCTTATTTTCGTATCTAAGATACATAGCGTGCCTAGGCTATAACCTTCCCTCGAAACCAGCGGTGCACCGAGGTAGTAACGAATGTGAGGAGGGCCCGTCACCAAGGGGTTATCGAGAAAGCGGGCGTCTTGATTAGCATCCGGTATTTCGAATATTCCTTCTGCACACAAGGCGTGTGCACAAAAAGAGATATCACGGGGCGTTTCTTTTATTGTTAATCCATGGTGGCTTTTGAACCACTGGCATTCGTCGTCTACAAAACTCACTAGCGCATAAGGAACATCGTAAAGCTTCGCGACCATCGACGTAATGCGTTCTAGAAGCGCATCTTTACGCCGGTCGTTCATGGTATAACGCCATAATGCTTTCAAGCGTTCTGGTTCGTTACGAGGTATAGGGGGGACACACATTTTCATTACATAGCTCCCTTCGATGTAATAGATATCGAGGATGGCAACGTAAACGATTTGCGCGTTAGGCCGACGTTTCTTTCAGTGGCTGCTGAAATTTCAAGGGTCAATTCAGTGCCGCTAGGAGCGGTGCGGAATGCGCGAATTGCATTCAATAGCTGATGGGCCTCTTGTTCCAGCCTTTGAGTTGACGTATTCGTAGACTGAAGTTGATCGGCTGTATGCTGAACGCCTTGCTCCATTACATTGATAGCGCTGCCTATTTGTGAAATACCGCTGCTTTGCTCTAAAGAGGCGGAGCTGATTTCACTCATAATATCGGTCACCCGCTGGCTGGCTTCCATGACACGTGTGATGACCAGCTCGGTTGTTTGCACTAAATTGGCACCTGCTGCAATTTCACTATTAGAAGTACTGATTAAGTGGTGAATCTCTTTGGCGGCTTCTGAGGAACGATTCGCAAGCCTACGTACTTCGCTGGCAACGACGGCAAACCCTTTACCATGAATGCCTGCACGTGCTGCTTCTACGGACGCATTTAGGGCTAAAATATTCGTTTGGAATGCTATAGAGTCGATTAAAGAGACAGTATCGGCCATATGTTTAGCGCTTGCGGTAATGGCTCGCATGCGTTGAACTACCTGTGACATGCTTTCGCCTGCGTTCTGTACCTCCTGCATATTGGACATTGCAAGGTGGCTTGCTTGTTGTGCATTTTCGGCATTTTGCTTAACAGTGGCCGTCAACTGCTCAGTACTGGCTGCGGTTTCTTGAACTGAAGAGGCTAGGTTATCGCTACGCTCGGCAATAGACTCGTTACTTTGCCGAATACTAGCGACAGATGGGTTTACTTTGCTGATACCGTCATTTACATCGCTGACGATGGCACTGAGGCCTTTTCTCATAGTGACCAGTGCATCGACAAGCCGATCAACGTCATCATTTTGGTGAGGTGGAACGTCGGCTGCTAGATTGCCAGCTGCTACTTGAAGTACAAACTCACGTGAGGTTTCAACCATCCGGCGCACTCTATTCCACAAGCCTAGGCCCAGTGCTGCAACCACAACGAATAGCAAAACGCCTAGCCCAAGTTGAAAGAGGTCATGAGAGAGTGTCCAGTTTGTAAGGGTTAGCCAACCAATCGAAAAACTAGCAACAAAAGCTAAAAGGCGAGTTTGCAGCGTAGCCGATCCCCACTTGCAGCGGCCCAAAAATGCTAAAGGATGGCGTCGACGGATTTGACCACGATGCAGGGTGAAATTTTTACCCTTGCCGTTACTCCAGACGCGGTAAATCTTTTCCGCATGCTGTACTTCTGCAGCAGATGGCTTAGTACGTAGAGAAGCATAACCCACAATGTGACCGTTTTCTTGGATAGCCATTGCATTGGCGCGCACCCAATAATGGTCGCCATTTTTACGTCGGTTTTTGACTAGGCCTGACCAAGGTTTCCCCTGTTGGATGGTCTCCCAAAAATCTTTAAAAGCCGCTGGAGGCATATCAGGATGACGGACGAGGTTGTGATTGGCCCCCAGCAGCTCCTCAAGCTCAAAACCGCTGACTGCAACAAATGCTGGGTTAGCATAAGTGATTTCCCCTTTCAAATTTGTTCGAGAAATCAAAAGGTCATCTGAAGCGTAAGAGTACTCAACCTGAGTAATTGGCAAATTAGTGCGCATTGAAAGCCCATCAGTTTATGTTGAGGATGAGAAAGGTAGCGATCCCTGCCACAACGACGTGCTTGGTAATTATGATGTTATCGGCTGTCACAATGCTTTCTTTAGTAAAAGTTATAAGGTTATGTTCACTATGTGTGAAGGGTGTGCTGATTGCAACACGTTCACGGCGGGGGTGATGAGCTTTAAATTTGAGTATGAGAATTATTTCTATTGCGCGAGTTTCATCTGGCAAGGCGTTTATTCTATCAACGATCGTAACCGTTCAAGCTTATAGGCAATATTGGTGTATGTACGGTCAGTACGGAGGTTGACACTAGATATTTTTATTTATACTGGTTTTTTAACCAGTTTGATAGCATTTTTCCTATGCCAGACAAGATTTTACAAAAGCGTACCCTGTGTGGATCAGTAAATATGGCATCGAAAAAATGACGCAGAGCAGGTTTTGCCTTCCACTTAAGTCGTATCATTACCTGAAAGCCAGGGCGTGATAGAGGAAAGCGAAGCAAAATGTCATGTTCAGCGTCTTGATACATTCGTCAGGTTTATTAGCATGGCGAGAAATCTATGGTTGGCTAAGCAAGTAGTATTGAATAATTACCGCTGCATATCGCTAGCTAAATTGCTAGCATGCAAATTATAGCTAATTTTTGATATGCGCTGATTGGAAGCTGAGCAATGAACACGTTATTAAACAGACTGCCCATGTATGCCAAATTTTCTTTGGTGCTCGCCCTCCCTCTACTTGCCTTAGCATGGTTTGCTATCAATGGTGTGCTTGATAGACAAGCCACTGTCCGGGAATTAAAACAGCTCCAAACCATGACAGCGCTGGCACAAAGTGCTGGAGACTTGATACATCAAATACAAATTGAGCGTGGTATGTCGTCAGGTTATTTAGCAAGTGGAGGCGAGGCCTTTGGTCAACGATTAAGTCAGCAGCGGCCACAAACGGATACTGCAGCGGAGGCATTTACCTGAATCCGTGAAGCCGGCGCCGACACTTTCCCTATCACCGCCAGCGAGCACTTTTTGATCATTCGCCCCGTGCAAGTTGGCTTTCGCAAGCCCGTTATTGCCAAAACCCACCGTGC
>NZ_JBANSO010000034.1:0-36483 GCF_037070225.1 Vreelandella indica | reverse complement strand
AGTGTGTCTGAACGCCGGAAAGTGGTTAAAAAGTAGCCGATGTAAGTCGAGCCAGTAGGTGTTTAGCGGTGTTACAGCCTGAGTGCGGTACTGGCTGAGGTACTATGAGAAATCCAGGCTAACACCTTTGCAAAAACAGGCGCTAGCCGATGAACTGGTCAACGTTATGGAGCGCTTCCAACACGAAGTAGACCAGCACCCAGACCGTTACGAAGCACTGATCAGCCAGCCTACGCCTAGCCACTTGGTTATAAAACTTCAACCCGCTCACACGTCTGAAGGGTAATCATCAAGACGCTGTTTGCTCGGGCAATGCTTCAAAAAACGCCCGCGAATAGGCAGTACATGCCATTTGATCAATCGCTAGCTGTTGTTTAAGGCGAACTCATCACTTAATCGGTCGCCGCGCAGCCTCTGAAAACGCCGAGACATTATACTCGCAATGGTTAATACGGCCCGTTGTGCGTGTTGTGATTCAATGCGTAGGGAGGGCATGCGCAAGGCGTTTATATAACAGGTGGGATCGGTGAGTGCCGACACCTACGCACCCTGCTATTCCTTAGTGGTGTCAAACAGCGCTCCGGCCTATCACCTCTATTGAACCGCCCCGGTTATTCCGGAGACCGGTTTGTTTGAGTCAGGCAGCTTCACCCGACTCCTCCAATTGACGATAATACGTCCTTTCTCGTTCTGCTGGTGGAACGTTTCCGATAGGCTCCAGCAGTCGGCGATTATTGAACCAGTCAACCCATTCCAGCGTGGCATACTCAACGGCATCCAGTCCCCTCCATGGGCCACGATGATGGATCACCTCCGTTTTGAACAAGCCAATTATGGTCTCTGCCAGCGCATTGTCGTAAGAGTCGCCGGTGGTGCCGACTGAGGCATTGATACCCTCGTCAGCCATACGCTCGGTGTAGCGGATCGAGAGATATTGGCTTCCCCTATCACTATGGTGGATCAACCCTTGTCTGTGTTTTCGTGCCCACAGAGCTTGCTCTAGAGCGTCCAGCACCAGTGCCGTTCTCATCGACGTCGCTACACGCCAACCCACGATACAGCGTGCATAAACATCGATAACGAACGCAACGTAAACGAAGCCAGACCAGGTAGCGACATAGGTAAAATCGGCCACCCAAAGCTGATTAGGACGCATGGCCGTAAAGTCACGTTTCACTAAATCAGGTGCCCGTTTCTGGCCGGGATCACTGATGGTCGTGAAGGGGCGTTGGCCTCGCACCACGCCGCGAATTCCCAGGCGGCGCATGAGCCGTTCTACAGTGCAACGAGCAACATTAACGCCTTCACGGCGGAGTTGCCGCCAGACCTTACGGGCACCGTAGACGCAGAAGTTTTCTTCCCACACTCGCTGAATCTCAGCGGTAAGAAACTCATCCTGCCGATACCGGTCTGCCCGCCGTTCAGGATCAGCTTCAAGTGCCTTGTGGTGGTAATACGTCGATGGGGCGATTGGCAGTTGGCTACAAATCGACTCGACCCCGAACTGAGCACGATGCTCGTCGATAAATGACACCATCAATTGGGTTTGCGGTCGAGCTCCGCCTGGGCGAAAAAAGCAGCCGCCTTACGGAGAATTTCATTGGCACGCTTCAATTCGGTATTTTCACGCTCTAGCTGCTTGAGTCGTTCATGTTCAGACAGGTTAACCGAACTGTTTTCCTGCGTGAGTTCTGTGCGTTTGCACCAGGCTCTCAAGGTCTCTGGTGTACAACCGAACTTGCTGGCAATGGAACAGATCGCCGCCCACTTGGACGGGTATTCGCCTTGCTGTTCAATAACTAAACGAACAGCTCGCTCCCGCACTTCTGGGGAATATCGTTTTGGTGAGTTCATGACTTCATCCTCTCAAGATATGAAGTCTCCGGTAAAGCCGGGGCGGTTCACTATTGTCTCAACATTTACTTAACTATTTATTTAACTATTTCCTAACGATCCAGCCCAACGATTTTCTATCACGCCATAAAAGCCCCATCAGCGTTTGCTGTGGGGCTATTTGTGTTGGTGAAGGCAGACCAGCTTATATAATTGGCACGAACGGTACACAACCACTCAAGGTCAGGCCTAAAACGGTCATCAATAGTAAGGTTCTCAAGACGTGGCTGCCGCTTTTTTCTTGGGAGCAGCCCTTTTCTTAGCAGCGGGCTTTTTCTGTGTCGGTAACTCTGCACTCAGCGCGTTGGCATAAGCGGTGCGAGCGGTTTGATAGATTGCCAGCTGTTGGTTGAGCTTTGCGATCTCCGCATCTGTCACGCGCAGGTTAACCACTTGGTTACGCGCGTTCTCGGAAAGGTCGGCTAGGTTGTACTCGGCACCATCAATGGTAATCGTCTGGTTTTCATCTGCCATGATTATTTACGCCTTCGTTAAATATCCATTAAAAAATACACGTGAGCGTACCTCGAACGTGAGGTCGTCATCATCCCTGCCTTCAAGCGCGCTATCAAGGTTTTCCGGCATGCTTTGGTAAAATGCCATCACACATTCTGGGTTCATAAATAGTACCCCCTAGGATTAGGCATCTTTGTTCCTGCTGCTTGGTTCCTACTGCTCTGTTCCTACTACTCTCTTCCTACTACTCTGCCCCTACAAAATAGTGGTAAAGTACGCTTAATTAACAATACCTTGACAGTTCAACAGTCTAAAATAAGGGCATTGAGCGATGAGCATGTTCTCGACCGGGCTAAGCGGGTTAAATGCAGCACAAAATGCCCTCAATACCACCAGCAACAATATCAGCAACGTTTACACCCCTGGCTTTAACCGGGAAGTGACCATGCTGGGGGAAGGGTCCGGGAAAACGTCCGGCGTGCGTGTCAATGCCATCGAACGCCAGTTCAACCACTACGTTGCCGACCAGCTTAACAATGCGCGTACCCAATCCAGCGCACTACAGGCATACGCACAGCAAGTGGACCAGGTCGATAACCTGTTGGCGGACCGCGAAGCAGGGCTAGCTCCGCTGATGCAGAATTTCTTCTCTGCACTGGAAGATCTCGCCAGCGCCCCCTCAGACCCAGCAGCACGCCAGGGTGTGATCGGCAACGCCCAAACCCTCAGTGCACAGTTCCGCTCTTATGATAGCTACCTGCAAGATATGCAGAACAACATCAATAGCGAGATAAAGGACGAAATCACCCAGGTCAACAACACCACCCAACAGATCGCTGGTCTCAACCGTGAGATCTCCCTCGCCCGCGCACGCACTGGTGAAGCCCCTAACAGCCTGCTTAACCAGCGTGACCAGATGATTGCCGAGTTAAGCGAGCGCATGAACTCGCGTCTTTCGATCCAAGATGGCAAAACCTACAACATCAGCCTGCCTAACGGCCAGCCCCTAGTGACCGGCACCGACGCGTTCAAGCTGACGCCCGTTCAATCCGAAACCGACCCGCAACGCACCGTGGTGGGTTACCGCGACGGTGGCGGTAACGTGGTGACACTGAACGAGGATGTGATCACCGGCGGCAGCCTGGGCGGCTTGATGCGTTTTCGCCAAGAAACGCTAGACAAAACGCAAAATCAAATTGGCCAACTCGCCGTTTCGCTCACTACCGCCTTCAACGAATTACACAAGCAGGGAGTGGATCTTAACGGCGAGCAAGGCGAAGACTTCTTTACCATTCGCGCCCCCCAAGCCTATAGCGCCCCTGATAACAGCGCGGACGTCGCGTCAATCGCCTTTGACCCAACGCAGGTGGACAACCTACGCGCCACCGATTACCAAGTTCGCTACGATGGCAGCGAATTTACCGTTACCCGGCAAGACAACGGCGAGGCAGTGAGTGCCGAGTGGGACGGCAATACGCTTTCCTTCGGCGGGATTGATATGGCGCTCAGCGGCACTACCGCTGCGGGCGATACGTTTAGTGTACAACCCGTGCGCCGCGCCGCGGCAGGCATGGACGTACTGATTAACGACCTGGATAAAATTGCCGCCGCGCTTGGCCCGGTGCGCCCCGTGCCCTACTCCACGGTGGATTTCCAATCGCAAAGCGCCACCCGGCTGGGTGAAACAGGAAGCCTGCAAAGTGTTTTTCAGAATGGGGTGAAAACGAGCTCAATCTCAGGCCTTAAACCCATCGCTTTTATCCCCCAAGGCACAAAAAATATTGAAATTCACTTAGATGCCATTGGACAAGATGACGATATACAACTATTTAGCCGAGACGGCAAACACCTAGTCGGCACTCCCATTGTTGGGGGTGATCCAGATTACACCTGGACCACCAATAAGATAGAAAGCGCCGCTGATATAGAAACAACCATATTCACAATACAAAATGGATTCAAAGAAGGCGTCAGCTACGATGGCTCCAATCTCTTCAGCTATGAAGGCGATGAGTATTCAAACCAGCTTGAAGATGGCGCTGTCTTCACTACAGGTAACGGCATTAAGTTCACCTATACGGGCGATGGTGCACGTTTTGACAGTAACGACAACAGCAGGCAATTAACGGACAGCTATCACGCAGAGGAGCGGTTAAGGATTGATAGCGCCGAAGAACCGCTTTTCTTAATGATATCGGGAAGCGGTAGCTTCGACATCACCGCCACGTGGGATGAAATGCCAGGGGCACCAGCGGCAGGCGGCGTAACCCCCGACAACACCCCCATTGGCCGCGTGCAGAGCCAGCTTGAAGTCAGCGAGATTGACGTGGCCCCTGCATTTAAGCAGATGGATGCCAAGTACCAGCCCCCCAGCTTTGCAATTAAAGCCGCTGACGATGGTGCATTAAGCCTCGGCCTTTTCGGTGCAGATAGCAGCAACAACCTATTTGTTTCCCCGGATGCCGGCTCGGTACCCACCTCCCCGCCGCCGGAAGGCATTTACAGCATCTTTAAAGAAGACGGCACAGAAATCGACAATGTGCTTTCGGTGAATGCCGGTACAGGCGACACCTTAGCGGTTGGTGAACGCCTAACCATTAAAGATGACGCCACGGGCGAGACCATACTCAGCTTTACCATTGACGAGCTACCCAGCAACGGCACCACCAGCGGCGTTACCTTTACCGGCCTATCAGGCTCTTCCTCTACCGGCCCCGGCGACAACCGCAACGCACTCGCCTTACAGAACCTACAAAGCGAAGCCACAGTAGGAGTAAACGCCACCTTCAGTGGTGCTTACGGCGCCATGGTGAGCGACGTCGGGAATCGCACCAACATTACCCAGGTAAACCTTGACGCCCGCCAGGGGCTAACTGACCAACTGCGCGCCGTTCAACAATCAGAATCAGGCGTTAACCTGGATGAAGAAGCAGCGAACCTGATACGCTTTCAGCAGTTTTACCAAGCCAATGCCCGCGTGATTGATACCGCATCGAGCCTCTTCGATACCATCCTTGGTCTACGCAGCTAATGGATAAGCGCGCCGCCCTTATACCCAATACGTGAGCGCCCTACGCGGAATAGACATACGCAAACAGCCGCAAGAGCGGCTGTTTTGCGATTCGGTTAACAGGGGCCGCACCAAGCAAGCTTAAAAGCGGCGACATCCAGCAGCGCGTGCCCATAATCGGTTCACTTTGCCTCGGCTACTCATCCACACTGAACGGCAGCCAGCCCCGGTGTCCGCCAAGCTTTATCACCAGTACGTCATCAAGTAGCTGTATCGCGCCAGGATTAGGCCAGGTAGGCATATCCCCTACCACTGCCAAGGCTTGCCGGGTAGCGGCCCTGTCGGCTGCGGAAAAATGCGCAATGCCGTAGTAGGCGAAAAAACGCTCCAGCCTAATATTGTTTCCGCCATCCCAGGCAAAAAAGCTACCACCGAACGTGCCAGCGTTGGGCAGAGTGTGGCGGCTTGGCTGCTGCCACCCACCGTGGAAGTAAACGGGGGTGCGCGCTAGATCCACCTCCGGATACTGCATATAGGCACTGGTCATGATGCGGTTCGCCATCAGGATGTCCCGCTGGCGAAGGTGGTGGTCAGAGGAGAACAGCGCACTGATCCACGCTATATGTACTAGAGTGACGATGCCAATAGCACCTAGCAACACACGAGCAGGCAAAGCGATAGCAGGTTGAAGCTGTTGTGAGCCTCGCTGTTGCGGCATGCCGCTCAGCTGGCTAAGCAGCCACGTTACAATCAGAGCCGACATCAGGTTAAAGCCCACCCAAACACGAGCGGGTAGCGGGCTATTACTGGTTAACGCCAAGCTGATGGGCGTGATGAGAATACCCACCAAGAGCAGGCCGCGCCAGAGCGCCGTTCGCCCTGGCCGCCTAAACAAGAGCAGAAGGCTTACCAAAGCGGCCAGCGTAACCAGCGAAAGCGTTCCTGCACCGTAGTAGGCACGCCCGCTCAGCAGCACCGCTACTTGCCGCACAAGCCCCTGAAGGTACCGGCCAAGCTCTCCCCCCTGCAGTACGAAGCGCTCCAGGTAACCTTCATTGAGCTGGGCATAGCTGGCATCCCCAACGAGATACGCTTGCAGCCAGCGGGATAGCACCACATAAAGCAAGGCAGCGACTGCCAAGCTGACACCTAACCCACACAGCGATGCAAACTGGCGTTTTATCGGCATAGCCCTTGCTTCTGGCGCAAGCAGCAGCATCCCCATCCACATCAGTGGGGCCAGTATCACCAAGGATTGGTAAATGGCCATGGCGTAGACCCAACAGGCCACTGCCACCGCTAACCACAGGCTGCGCCCCCACCGGTTACCTGGCGCGCTCAGGCTGCGCTGAAAGAGCGCCACGCCTACCACCATTAACACGTAACCCACCGCCACGGTGTCGGCCTGGTTAATAAACTGAAGCTGGTAAGCAAGCTGTGGCGTTGAGGCAAACACCGCGCTAAAAGCGACCCCTTGCCACAGCGGCAGCTTGAGCATTGCCGCACCGATCACGGCAGCCAACGCCAGTAATGCAAGCGCCATAACCAGGGTAAAGTAAGGGATATAGGGTTCAGGTAACAACCAAGCACGCAGGAAGGCATGCCCCCAGCGGCCTAGCGCAATAGTGTGTTGAAAGTTGTCCTCGAATTCGCCATCAATCGACAAGGTAAAATGCGAAAGGGGGAAAAAATACACCACCATCAGGCCCAACCACGAAACCAGAAATAGGATTCCGTCCTGTTTGCCTACTAATCTTTGCATGGCACTCCACTCTTGAAGTTTGTTACTCATCTGACAAGGCAGGCATCTAGCCCCAAAGCGCCATGCGACAGCAGTCCACTAACGAAGCGTTAGCGGGCGTTGACATTAACCTTGCCACACCCAGGGCGCTGGCACGCCAGGGCCTGGGCAGCCAGTTGCTTAGTGTTTCTTCGGCAACTCTTCACTCAGCGCCCGTGCATAGGCTGTGCGTGCCGTTTGGAAAATCGCCAGCTGCTGCTTGAGATTGGCAATCTCGGCATCGGTAACGCGCAGGTTGGTCACTTGCGCCTTGGCATTGTCAGAGAGGTCATTGATGTTGTACTCAGTGCCGTCAATCGTCACGGTCTGCTGTTGTTTATCTGCCATTCGTTAAGCTCCAGTTTTAATCAAAATCAAAGGTTAGGTCGTCATCACTATCGAACACGCTATCCAGGTCTTCAGGTACTTCTTGGGTGGCACCATGCTCAGCATGGAACTTTGCACGCTCTGCCAACTGATTGAGCTGGCTCATGGAGAACATCTGGGCGTGGGCGAGGGCCATGGGGGCACCCTTCAAGGTGGTATAAACGTCGTTTTCCAGGCTATTAAGCGCTTGTTCATTAATACGGTGGAGGCCATTCACTGTTAACGGCTCCTGCCCTTCGCCCCGCTCAATGGTTAATGGCCACTGCTCAATCACTCCGGCACGCTGTAACGCATCGCAGGCCTGCTGAGTAGCCCCTCGGTTGCTTTCGCACTGGGTTAAAAAGTCCAGCGTTTGGGCAGCGGTGCCAGTCAGTTTCCCCTCTTCATTAAACAGCGTTTCGCCTTGGTTGTTGCTTAGGTGGTGCTCGTCAATGGCGAAGACTTTTTCCCCCGGCTTTTCGCTATTGGCCAGGGTAAAGGGATAGCCACGTAGGCTGGCGGGCACATAAGTGCCCAGCCATTTGCCATTGGGGGCCACGTACAGGTTCCGCTCACCCACGCCCAGCAGCACCACCGGCTGGAAGCGCTCGCCCTCTTTGATCAACGCCACCACATAGTGGGGCAGCAGCTTGTTCAGTTCCGCCAGCAGAATACCCGCGACGTTTAGCTGATCGGCGAAGTGATAGCCATCCCGAGGTAAGTACCCCTGGCCCGCGTGCTGGGTGGGGGAAAGCGCGATCCATTGGGGCATAACAACTCTCTACTCAAAAAGCATTAATAGTGGTGGGCAGTGTAACAAAAAACCGGCACCAGGGCCGGGGGGGGTGGTCAGTGGCATAGGCTAGGCGGTTGTCTTACTCACCATCAAAGAGAGAGCCCGTCACGGATGGTGTTGAGGGACATCACCTTGCCGGTGTCGCAACGGCAGGCACCCCATCATCACTACACCGCGTAGCTTCCGCGTAAGGTATCCAGCCGTGTACGACGGTTGGGCTGCTCGCCCTGACCGTCGAGTACCACGTTCTCGCTATCCGGCAGGCACGGCTCGACCCGGTTACGCAGCCATTCGGCAATCGACCAAGTGCGGTTGGCAGCGTTCTGGTAGTCGTAGTCGTCGACTTGGACATTAACGGTCTCGCGCACTACCAAGCGGATGCCTTCCAGGCGCCAAACGGTCTCCTCGAATTCCTTAATGGTCATATCGCCCTAGTTAGCAAAGAAAACCCCCAGCCGAGGCCGGGGGTTTAGATACCTTAACCTATCTAACGATAGGCATCCTTCTCAAAGAGAGGGATTAACCAAATACGATGTCAGAAACAGCGATGGAAGTTACACCATTCAGCATGACCATTTGGTCATCGCCTGCGGTGAAGCTACCGTCAGCATTGCTATCGATGAAGACAGCCAGTGCATCAGTTTCATTACCAGCGGTGTCATCAAAGGCATACGTGGCAACAGCACGATCAGCAGCCCCGTCGTTGAAGAAGCCAACACCATCACCAATGACATTTTCTAGAGCTACGGCAATCTCCTCGTTGGTGAAGTTGTCACCATCGGTGGCAGTACCCTTACCAGTGATGGCGGTACGAGCGTCACCAGCCCCTAGACCCAGAGCAGAAGACAGTTCCAGCTTGTCTTCGCCTGTGGTGAAGTTGGTGATGACGTCGTAGCCTGCAGCAGCATCGGCAGTGCCATTATCGTCGGCATCAGACAGGCTCAGCACGGAGTCTGTGTCAGAAGCGAGGCGAACTGTTTCTTTAGTGCCTGCAGCCGCCAGAGTGATGGAGTCAGCACCACCGTTACCAACAATAATGTTGTTTTCAGCGGCGTTACCAGTCATGACGACAGCATCATTACCTGATGAACCCAACACAGCGAGAGTGTTGTCATCAGCAGAATCATCAAGATTGATGGTCAACTTACCAGTTGATGCAGAGGCATCAATCTTAGTCAATGACGCAGCATTAATAATGTCAGAGATCTCAACTTCCGCGTTACCTGCGATTTCAACAGTGCTGGTTTCGCCAGAAAGGTCAAGTGAAGCAATGGTCAAATCGTGGTCGGTGGCATCAAAAGCATCAATAGTTGTCTGTGATGTAGCAGATGTTGAAGCGTTCGCTACAAACCTAACGGTTTCAATCGCTTCACCATTCGCATCAGCGTTCACATCAAGAACTGAAATATCAAAACTATCGGTGCTGTTGTTTGAATCGTCGAATGTTGCATTCACGGTCAATACATCGGATGTACCGGATGCATCAGCCAGCGCAACGTCAAGTTCATCATCATAGACATCATTGCTATTTTTGCCTGCAACTACATCAATTGTCGTGCCCGCTGCAGCTTTATCGATAACGATATTATTAGCAGCATCACCTGTTAGCTTAACAGAGGTAAATCCTGCTTGAAGGCTCAGATCATAGGTGCCCTGACCACCGGTAACGTCAAGTACCTCGAAACCAGTGAAGTCATCTGCCAAAAGGTAGGTGCCATTGGCAACCTTCAAAGTATCTTCGCCGTCGCCGCCTGCTACAGTACCGCCAGTACCAAGTGCAGCGCCCACAGTTACGCTATCATCGCCAGCACCCATTGCGATAGCCTTGGTGGTTGCGCCAAGGCTCACAGAGTCTGCACCCGCACCACCAGTGAAGGTCACGTCGTTGTCGAGCTGGGTGGTGATGGTAGTTCCGGCGCTATTGGTAGACGTGATTGCTAGCTCAGCTGCTTGAGCAGTTAGTGCAGTGGAAACTGCAACATCACCCGCCAAACTCAACGAAGTCGCTTTGGCGAAATTGAGAGAGGTGCCAGAAGATTTAGTGCCAGAAGCCGTTACATTAACAGTAGTTGCCTCGGCATCAGCAATGGTACCACCAGTCAACTTATCGACTGCCAGATCGAGTGAACGTGTACCTGCAGCAGCATTAACGGTAACGTTCTGGTTGCTGTTGGCAACGCTTAGGCTAGTCAGTGCGTCGGAACCAATGGTAGATGTGCCAGTCGCGCCAGAAATTGATACGGTAGCTAGAGTATCGGCCTCGGTGCCATTGTCAGCAATATTGACAGAAGTTGCGCCAGTGACTGAAACATCAGTCAGACCAGCCGCACCCGTCACGCTTACAGCACCAGTAGCACCAGAAGTAGTAACAGACTTGCCACCTGCAACTGTTACAGAGCCGGTGGTGGTAGTTACAGAAGCATCAGTAGTGTCAGCCAGTTTGACGTTAACGTTGCCAGCCGCCTTAGCGGTTACGTCGGTCAAGCCAGTCACACCAGACAAATCGTAAACAGCTGTGTTTGTTGCTTCTACGGCATCCTGATTTGCTTGAAGATCTGCTTTAGCAAGCGAGATGTCCGTAGGAGTGGAAGCAGCCACATTGATTGCTGGCAAAGCGGTACCCGCTTGAGGAGCGGTTACAATAACGTCTGCTCCTACAATCGTGGCAACGGTGGAACCCGCAATAGCGTTAATAGCGTCGGCTACCAACGTATTTACTTCGGCTTGCGTTGCTGAACCGTCCAAAGCGGCGGTCGTGGCGGTCACGCCACCGTAAGTTACATCAAGTGTTGAGGTAGAAGTTCCATCGTTGACAGTAAAAGTCAGCTTGTCTATTTCTTTTTGAGCCGCTTGACCTGCTGAAGCAACATTACCCAGTGCACCAGCAGTATTGATGTCGATTTTTTCAACAGCAATATTCATTCCAGCGGGCTGCGCAGTCCCCATTACCGCGTCAGCATCTTTGACAACTAGTGTGTCAGTGCCTCTGCCACCGTCAACGGAGTCCAGTGCAGTCAGAGTAGCACCAGTAGCATTGAACGTGTCGTCGTTATCGGTACCGGTCTCGGAGTCGACACCTGTAGTGAGACTGAAAACCTGGCCAGGTACAGAAGTATCAACTTCAACCTGTTCTTCTGCCGGTACGGCCGTGGCAGAGAGACCTTCTACGTCACCGTACATAGTGAAGTGCTCAAGCGCAGTGATGCCCGCAGCTTCGAATTCAGCGGCTACGTCAGCAACACCTTTGCCAGCCCACTCTGCAGCAGTAGCTTCTTCGCTTTGCAGCTTAGCAAGTTTAGCTTCGAGGTAAGAAGACACATCGAAGTCGTTAGACGGGTTGATGTCTTCTTCTTCACCGTACTGCAGGTAGTGGTTGTATACGTTGCCACCCCACAGGTTAACGAAATCTTCAGCGGCTGCGTCAATGGTCAGGTAAGAAGACGCAGAATCGTTGAACATGGCCGTGGCTTTGGCACGGATGTATTCAGCCGGGTCGAAGAAGGCGTTAGGGGCCAGATCTTCCTGGTAGCCGTACTGCTCGTAGTGCTCTTGAGCAGTCAGGCCTACGGCGCTAAAACGTGCTTCCAGGAATGCAGCATCTTTACCAGCCCAATCAGCGGCCGTCTCAGAGTTGTTTTGAAGCTGTGCAAGCTTGGCGTTTAGGTAAAATTCTTTATTAAAGCCTGGAATTGCCATGTAGGTACTCTCCTTACATATGCATATGTTCGGGTGCCTGGCTGGCACCCCATGTTGTTGCTTAGCCGACCCTCAACCCCTGGGGGATCCCTTGCCAAGGTTCGGTTCAAAGCAAGCAGGCTACCCAAGTTGGGTAATTTGCCTTGGCCGAGACGATAGCGCCTCAACCATTACAAAATCAAGACCATCTTAGGGCCTGCTGTGAATCGCGCGATTCACGCCGCTCGATCATAGCAGCCCTTTTTCCGGCCTACCACTAGAATCCTCACCTTTTTTAGTAAGGTAGCCTAGTCTTTTTGCTTAGGATCTCCGTCATCTTAGCCCGCGTTTGAGCGAATGATAAAGCGTTTTCGTACGCCGTTCGATAACTCTTACTGCACGCTTGGACTGTTGTGCACGCTGTTTCACCCTACCCTTGAGGGTGGCGGGGGTAGCACCGGGAATGGGGGCTTTGCCGTTTTCAAGCGGTGGGCTTGGGGCGGCATAGCGGTAATCTCCCACGGGCGTGGGCGCTTTTTTCGCGGCCGGGGCGCTGGTATCAGTGACACGCCAGCCGGTGGCTTCGCATGCGGCAGCAAACAAGCGCTCTAACGAGTGGGCAAGCGTGGCATCTTTTTGACCCAGCTCAAGGTCGAAGGCATCAAGGGTTACGTTTTTCAACAGCGGTGCCAGGGCTTGGGGACGGCACCAAAACATCGAACCCGCAAAAAAGCAGAGCGATTCGAGAGAGGGCTCGGTAATGCCCAGCTGGTTCTTCAAGTGGTTGAACCGCTGTGGGCTACTGAGCGGGTATCCCCAATAGTGGGCGTATGCCAGCCAATGACCCGCTGGCCCCACCATCCCCAGGTCAGGCTGCTGATCGAATGCGGTGAGTATGGTGCTTACTTGCTCACGGGTACCAAGCAGACTGCCTAGAAACTCTTGGCGCCAGTGATCGCCATCGGCACGGTGCAATGAGCGCTTCGCGTGTATTTTGCATACCTGCTGATAACCCAGCGACTCTATGGCGCCTAATATGGCTAAAAAGGGCGCGACATCCCGCCCGCGGTTGGGCCAGTGGATAATCGTTACGCCGGGGGTGTGCTCGCGTAAGGTGGCTTCGATGGCCGCAGAGGCATCTTGCGGTAGCGAAACGTACAGGTCGTATTCGCCTTGCAGCGCTTCCAGGTGCTCGGCTACTTCTTCCCACAGCTCGGTGTGGAAGAGGTGCAGGATCACGGCGGTGTCGTGGTGGCGCTTTGCTTGTTTAAGCACATCCAGCGCTGGCTGGTAATCCGTTGCGGTGCCGGTGGGAAATTGCGCCAAGGTCTGCTTGGTCGTTTCCAGGTAGGCGTAGCCGTAGTGGCGGTCTGGCTCTAAATAGGCACCTTCGGCCCATTCATTCCAGGCGTTAATAAATACCAGTTTGTCGTCGCCCGCGTGGCGGTCGGTTTCTTCACAGGCACCGGCTAGCCATTGGCGATAACCTTCAGGGCTGGCGTGATGGAAAATGTGCCCACGCCCTGGTTTGCGCGCTTCGTTATCCCAACCGGGGAACACGGTGCGATACAGGCGGTAATCCGGCTCTGGCTTGGCCAGCTGGGAAGCGACAAGATCGGGGTAGTCGTAGACGTTGCCCTGAAACTCGGGGTTGATAAAGCTCTGTTGGTCGTTGATTTGGCGTGCATGGGTGCCATGCGGCGGAAACTCAACGCCTGCATCAAACCCATAAGGTGCGGGGTCAGTAATGCCGAAGCTTTGCGCGGCGACTAAGTGTATTTCACCAATCCCCCGCTCACGGCAGTATTCACGCCACGTTTCGGCGGTTTTTTTGGCGTTGGGCAGGATATCCACGCGGTAAACAATCAGCAGCGGCTTGCCGTTAACGCGCAGGTAATTGGGCTTTTCGAGTAGCGGGGCGATGTCCTCGATGAACTCAAGGTCGTCTTGGGGTTCGTGCTTCTGTTCCATGAGCACGTCGTGCTCCTGGCCGTCCCAGCGACGGGTCCAGTTTTCGTTGGCCCAGCAGAGGCAAAAGGGAAAGTCGATATTGGGGTTATCGGCAAACAGGTCGATAGGCCGCTCCAACAGGCGCTTGCGGCCACTGAACCAGTAGTAGTGAAAGCAGAAGGCTTCTATACCGTGCAGTTGCGCCAATTCTACCTGGCGTTCTTGCACTTCGGGTAGGCGTAGGTCGTAGTAGCCTAGCTCGTCTGGGTGGCGCGGCTGGTAGTGGCCTTCGAACTGAGGCACGGCTTTGCCGACGTTAGTCCATTCGGTAAAGCCTTTTCCCCACCAGCGGTCGTTTTCGGCAATGGGGTGAAATTGCGGTAAATAGAAGGCGATAGCGCGAATTCGCGAAGGTTCCCACAGCGGCTTATCGGAGAGTTCCACATAGGCATCGCTGCGCCCGGCAGCTTCGGCGAACAGTTGTTCAAACAGTACACTGCCTTCTTCAGGGGCATCCACAACCAGTGCTTCTTCGCTGTGCTGCTGTGTTTGCAGGTAATGCAGCAAGGGGTTTTGGTGGTTGCCCATCAACTCTGGATGATGCGCTAGGTGCGCCAGTGTGCTGAATTGCGGCGAGGGGTCGCGCCCTTCAAACGCGCCGTAACGCTGGAAGTGGGTAAGCGCATCCAGTCCTTGGCTCTGTACATCTGGGTTGTGCATCAGATACCAGTTGGGGTCGAACAGACCCGATTGGGCAATCTGCTCACGCTGATGTTTATTCTGACGATAGCGCATCGGCCATAGTAGGAGTTGTTTTACCAGGCGCTTGGTTAACCAGGTGGGCGTATGCACACGGGTCATCAGCGTGGCGTATTCCTTCAGCAGCTGCCGTTCGCTTTGTTGCTGTTGCTGCTGGATACTCTGGTTTTCTGCCTGGTATCGTTCAATTTCGGCTTGAAGTTTCTGTGCTTCGGCCTGAAAACGCCCGCACTCGGATTCAAGCTGCTCACTTTGCGCCTGGAGCCGCTCGTTCTCGGCCGTAAAGCTTTCCAGGCGGTGGTCCCGCTCTTGTATCGCGGCCTCACGCCTGCGTATCTCTTCTGCCTCTTGGCTGATTTGTTGCTCTCTCTGGCGTACGGCGTCGCTGGAGGCAATGTCATATTGGAAAAAGCTGCTTCCGCTTTTGGGCAATTCAGCATCACTGGCCATTGCGATCCAGTACATGGGGCGTGGTAAGCCTGCTTGCCCCTGGTGATGTTCGGTGTCGTAGCTTTCGATAATACTTGGCTGCGTATCGAATATCGCCGAGCCAAACACCACTCGTTGGCCGAGCAGGTGGTGATGGCTGAAATGCTGGGCCAGCAAACTTTCAAATTCGTCGTGGTAAAGCTCTTTAACGTGAAAGGGGTTGTTGTAACCGGGTACATCGCTGTATTCACGCTTGTCAGGGCTGGAGATGATCAGCAGCCCGCCTGGGCGTAATACGCGTTTTATGTCTTGAAGCATCGCTTGGTGCTGGTCGTGATGCTCGATGGTTTCAAAGCTGACCACGACATCGACACTAGCGTCTGGCAGCGGGATGGCAGTGCAATCACCCTGACGGTATTCGAGATTGTCGCGCTGGTAGGTGTGTTCGGCATGACGCACTGCGTCTGGGTCAATATCCACGCCGATGACATGAGCGGCTTGGGCAGCCAGCAAGTGGCTGCCGTACCCTTCCCCACTGGCAATATCGAGCACTCGCTTATCGGCCACGAAGCGTGTTGCCAGCAAGTAGCGGTGATAGTGCTCTGCGACGATGTCGCCTTCGAATTCGGCTAAGAAACGCTCTCCCGTGCTGGGCAGCGTAATAAGGGGGTTATCACTCATGATTGTGTTCTACCTGTAAACGAATGTCATGCATGGGAATACCCACCAGGCCATGACTGTGACTGCTGGAGTGTGATTTGAAGAATAAAGCATCATGCAACCAGTGGTGCTGCACGTGGTCGTCCTGGGTGCCATCGGCGATGGCAACGCTGACACTGTAGTCGCCATGGGGAAGAATCGGCATCCGAAATGTAAAGCTGGCACTCAGCATGCTTGCGGCTTTGGCATCCACGGGGTTGTCGCAATAACTGAGAAAGGTGTTGTCGCCGAAGAGCGTTTGGCCTAGGCGGTCTTTGACATAGAATCCCATAATCGGCTTGAACAGATGGTGCTCTTGCTGAACCCGGGCAATGACACTGAGCGTCACTTCTTCCCCACCGACGATCCAGGTGAGCGGGTGCCCCGCGCTGTCGTGTAGCAGCACTTCTTCAATATTCGCGCCGCCCTTGCCAAAGCCTTCGGCAGCGGGGTCGAAGCTAAACACTTGGATA
Organism: Vreelandella indica; assembly: GCF_037070225.1. Taxonomy (NCBI): domain Bacteria; kingdom Pseudomonadati; phylum Pseudomonadota; class Gammaproteobacteria; order Oceanospirillales; family Halomonadaceae; genus Vreelandella; species Vreelandella indica. The sequence continues at coordinate 20,197 of NZ_JBANSO010000034.1, read as the reverse complement.
TCGTTGCGGTAAGCACTGGCGTTAATAATGTCCTGGCGCATATCTCGGGACAAGGGGCGTAGCCGCTCTTGTTCTTCCTCGCGCTCAGTGGCATTAGTGTTGTTGGTTCCTGCTCCTTGATTGGATTCGAAAAAAGCCTTGAGATAGGCATCAGCGACATCCTTGGGCCGCCCTTCAGCAACAACCTTGCCATGGTCCAGCCAGATGGCTCGTTGACACAAGCTTAAGACGGCTGCGGTGTCGTGGCTGACAAACAGCACGGTGCCGTGCTCCATAAAGCGGCGTAAGAAGCGCATGCATTTTTGTACGAAGAAGGCGTCGCCCACCGCCAGCGCTTCGTCTATTACCAGGATGTCAGCATCGACATGGGCAATCACGGCAAACGCCAGGCGCACGTACATGCCGCTGGAGTAGGTTTTCACCGGTTGGTCAATAAAATCGCCGATTTCGGCAAAGGCGAGAATATCATCAAGCCGTTCGTCGATCTCAGTTTTGCTCAACCCAAGCACCGAGGCGTTCATATAGACGTTTTCACGCCCGGTGAATTCGGTATCGAACCCTGCGCCCAGCTCTAGTAATGCGGCTATTCGCCCGTGGGTTTGTATTTCGCCACGCGTAGGCGTGAGAGTGCCACACATCATTTGCAGCAGGGTGGATTTACCCGAGCCGTTTCTACCTATGATGCCAACAGTCTCCCCCTTGAGTACTTCAAAGGAGATGCCGTCGAGCGCTTTAAATTCCCGGCCGTAGTGCGTGGCGGTTTTGCCTGCCAGGCGCTGCACGCGAGGCACAACGAATTGTTTGAGCCGGTCGCTGGGCGCATTGTAAATTTGGTAATATTTGGCAACATCCTTCAAGGTGATGACCGGGGGAGCTGCCTCGGTTTGTTCAAGTGTTTCAGAGGACATCAGCAAATCCTTTTCGCGTTTTCTGGAACCAAGCGAATCCTAGCCATGCTACCCCCAGTGATACCGCGAGGTATTTAATTAGCCCGCCTATATCAGGCAGCCGCCCTTCTAGCAACACTACCCTCGCTTGCTCGATAATGAAGGTGAGGGGGTTGGCATGAATCACGCCGTGAAAACTTTCAGGCAGGGCCGAAATCGGGTAAAAAATCGGTGAGAGAAACAATAGCATAGTGGCGATTAGCCCCATGGTTTGGCCTATATCACGCAGAAAAACGCCCAGCGATGCCAGCAACCAGCTAATGCCCATGGTTAATACTATTAACGGCAGAAGCACCAGCGGTAACATCCAGAACGTCCAGGGAATACTGCCTAGCACCACCAGCTGGGCCAAAATCAACACGAGCGAACTTATAGCCGCATGAAAAAGCGCTGAGCCCAGCGGTATCAGCGGTAAAATTTCCAGCGGGAATACCACTTTTTTAACGTAGTTGGTATTAATGAGTATCAAGCTAGGTGAGCGCGTGAGCACTTCGGCCAGAAGGCCATGCACAATGAGCCCGGCAAATAGCTGTAGAGCAAAGACGCCTTTGCTCTCTTCACCCTCTACCCCCCAGCGTGCATTGAAAACAACCGTAAATACGAAGGTGTAAATGACCAGCATAATAATGGGGGTAACAAACGACCAGGCCAGACCTAGCAGCGAGCCCTTGTAGCGCCCGAGTACATCGCGCTTAATTAGGCGTGCTATTAATTCGCGATAGCGCCATAAGTGCACCAGCATGGCGCGCGGCGATATCGTATTTAAAGCATGTGGGTTCATTGGTTCTCTTTACACCATTCGATGTGATGAATTTGAATACGTGAGTGGAAGGCGCCCAGCCCTTTTGCTCCAGGCAGAAATAAAGGCGCAGATGTTACCTCAGTCACCCTTTGTTAAGAAGAGCAGCCACTAGCATAGCGGCATTACCCTGCCATGTTTGCCGGTAAACACGTGCTTGCATTAACCCTTGTAGGCGTTGCCATGGGTTGCCCTGGCGTGAAAGGCGGTAACGGTCGAAGCTCGCTTGGTGCTGGGGTTCAAGCCATTCCCGGTGCGCCATGAGTGCGGTTAAATTACGTTCAATTTGGATACGGTGGCCTCCTTGCCATAGGTGTTGCATTCTCGTTAATAGGCTTTTCATTCCGCGCTTCATGCCGATCAGGTTGCTGGCGTGCTGGCGGTAATCTAAACAGGCGTTGCTGTCGTAAACCACGTTGCCGCCACACCCGCTTATCAACAGGTAACACCACCAGTCGTGTAAGCCCGTATCTTCCCCATGAGGGGAGCGCACCAGGAAACCGCGCGCGGCCTGGTTAAAGACCATGGTGTTGCCGCTGGCTATGTTTTGTACCAGGGCGTTTTCAAAGCTGGCGGGGCGCTTTTGCAGCGTTGAGTAGCCCGTTGGCTTGCCTTCCTCATCCACCAGCCGCGATCTCGCGGTATACAGCCTAGGTTGACTAGCGTTACCCGCTGATAGCATCGCTACCGCCCTTTTAAGTTTTTCGGGGTACCAGCGGTCGTCCTGGTCAGCAAAGGCGTAATAGTCGCCTTGAATCGCCCCGTTGCGAACTAGCGACATAAAGTTGGTAGCAAACCCTTGTTGCTTGCCTTGATAAATTTTCAGACGCTGCTCTCCCCAGCGCTGCTGGTAGGCTTTCAATATGTTGAAGGTGCCGGTTTGGGGGCTGTCGTCTGAGACATGCAGTGTCCAGTGCGTGTGCTGCTGCCGCTCAATCGAATCTAGCTGCTCTGATAGATAAGCTTCACCGTTATAGGTTCCCATTAAAATGGCAACATGAGGGGTTAGAGGCGGGGTGACCGTTTCCATACTTGTACTCAAAACGCGATTGCTCCGTGTCAGTCAGCTGACCAGCGGGTAGTATACGCAGATGCCTGCCGGTTTTTTATAGGCAGACGCCATTCACTTACCTTGAGCTTGACTGATTTATGCCCGTTGCAGTTCCCCTTCGCTCTTCTGTGGGTGTGTGTGTCCCCACATTAAATGCTGGCCCCATGTGGCATCATTGGCTTGCCTGCATTGCGCCTGCGGCCGCGGATTTTCGCGTTTTGGTGGTGGACTCTTCTTCTGACGATGGGACGGCCGAAGCAGCCCAGCAGGCAGGGCTTGAGGTAATGGTGATTGAGCGTTGTGAGTTTGACCACGGGGGCACACGCCAGCGTGCACTTGCTCATTTAAGCGACTGCGATATCGTGATTTTTCTGACCCAGGATGCGTTGGTAGCAGACCCGGCAGCACTTTCCCAGCTGGTAGCGGCGTTTGATGACCCGAACGTGGGGGCCGCGTTTGGCAGGCAGTTGCCCCATCTTGATGCCACCCCTATTTCAAAGCATGCGCGTTACTTTAACTATCCTGCCACGTCGCGCGTGGTCGATGATGCGGATATCCCACGCTTGGGTATTAAAACGGCGTTTCTTTCTAACTCCTTCGCGGCTTACCGCCGCGACGCCCTGTTGGACGTTGATGGTTTTCCTGAAGGCACCATTCTTAGTGAAGACATGATTGCGGGTGCCAGGTTATTAAAAGCCGGCTGGAAAATCGCCTATTGCGCCAAAGCCCGTGTTTTCCACTCCCATAACTACTCGGTGCGGGAGGAGTTTCAGCGTTATTTCGATATTGGTGTACTTCATCACCGCGAGGCGTGGTTATTGGATTGGCTGGGCAAGGCTGAAGGTGAAGGTGGGCGGTTTGTGCGTTCGGAAATGCGTTATCTATTACGCGAGGCGCCGTGGCGGCTGCCGGAAGCAGCGCTGCGTACGGTATTAAAGTATGTGGGCTATCGGTTTGGTAAAGCGGAAAATAAGCTGCCGCTGAGATTAAAGCGCTGGCTTTCTATGCATAGCCATTACTGGCATTAGCCTTCAGCCGCCTAGGGTTGGTAGTTAATGAACCCGCGCGAGAGCGTCATGGCTAATATTTTTAAATCAAAACCCAACGACCAGTTATCAATGTAATAAAGGTCGTATTCTACCCGTTTTTGCATCTGCTCTAGGGTGTCGGTGTTGCCGCGGTAGCCGTTTATCTGCGCCCAGCCTGTCATGCCGGGCTTTACACGGTGGCGCTGCATGTAGTTTTGAATAACGCCTTGGTAATACTTGTTGTGATCCAGCGCGTGAGGGCGTGGTCCTACCAGCGACATTCTACCTTGCAGTACGTTATAGAGCTGCGGCAATTCATCCAGGCTTGTGCGACGTAAAAAAGCGCCTAGCGGTGTAATGCGTGGGTCGTTTTGACAGGCTTGCTGGGTGCTGTTGGCTTTGTGAACGCTCATGCTTCTAAATTTGTAGATCCGAAAGCATTTGCCATCAATACCATGCCGATGTTGTTTAAAAAGTACCGGCCCGCCCATCTTCCACTTGACTAACCCAGCAATTAATAACATCACCGGTAGAAAAACAATAAATATCAGCCCGCCTAGCAAGCGGTCTTCCAGATTTTTTATAAGCCTTAATGGGCTACTGTCCAAGGGGCTGTAATTAAGCTCTAGCGAATATAGCCCAACCACCTGTGCCATGCGGTGGTTTAGCAGGCGAATATCAGAAAGGTCGGGGAAATAACGCACATTGACGGGAATATTAATCAAACTGGCGGAGACCAAACGCACTTTATCGCCGTCGCTTAGTGGGTAGGTGAGCCAAATTTCATCAAATTCTCTTTCAAAAGAGCTTTCTTGGGCCAGCGTGTTTAGCTGCTTATGAAAGTGATCAGAGTCATCATCCGTGTAGGCAGTTTGCAACTTATAGCCCGCGTATACCATGGCATTGAGATGGTCTTCCAGACGCTCAATATTGCTACTTCGGCCAATAATAACGATACGTTTGCGGTTTTTGCCTTTGGCGCGGAGGTTCCTGAGATAAATATACAGCGCAGCACGCATTGCGCTGCCGGTGATCAACACGGCTACCGACGACACCCCCATCCAAAGCCGCGAGAAATTTTGGGTATTTTGAGTAGCGACCAGCAATAGACTCAGCAATACGATGGTTGCCAGCCAGCTAAGGCCGTATACGCCCAGCATGCTGAACAGACTACGCCCCCGCCATGGCTGGTAAAGCCCTAACAGCTCACCAATCGCGGGAAGCAGCAGGCTGCCAATGACCATTAGAAAGAGGTAGTCATCTTCACGGTAGTTAATGTGAGACATGGCCCACAAAATTAACCACGACACAATGATGGCGATAGCTGCGTCAAAGCAACGCATGGCTCTCCGTAGCCAGTCGTTGCTTTGCGTACCTTTTAACGCTGCCATGAGGTTAGGTTTATCCTGAGGTGGTAGCGGTTAGATCTGTTAACGATAGCAGTAACACCATTACATTACCCAGGTCATCACTACCTAGCTCCCCAATGGCTGACTGCAGTGCCAGGCTGTCTAGGGCGTATTCACCAATCGTATCCACATATTGAATACGCTGATCATAGAGGCTGGCACGGGCGTCCAGCACGTCCACTAAATCGCGTAGCCCTAGCTGTTCGCCACGCTCGGCCGCTTGCAGAAACAGTTGGCTTGAGGCGATGGCCTGCTTGAGCGCTTCAATACGGCGTACATGGCCATTTAATGAGCGTAGCCGCTGACGCACTTCTTGCCCGGCGAGATTGAGCTGGTTATCAAAGGCTGCCTGGCTGGCGTTGATGCTTTTTTCGCCCTGCCTGACATTGGCAGTGGTATAACCGCCGCGGTAAATAGGCACACTCACTTCGACACCGGCGCGGTAATCTTCACTTTCGCGCAGCTCATCATCACTGGTGCGGTCTGAATAGCTCAAGTTTAGATTTACTTCTGGGTAGTAGCCCGCCCGACGGGTGCTGGCATCCGCTTCTGTAATACGCTGCTCTTGGCGCGCTAACAAAACATCCAGGTTTTGCCCTGTACGAGATAACCAGTCCTCTTGTTCGCCCCATTCGCTTGTTAGCGTTACTTCCGATAGCTCGCCAATCGCTAAGCCACGAAACTCGGGCAGTGTGCCAGTAAGGCGCTCTAGCGTGCTCATGGCATTATCAAGCTCGTTTTCCGCTTGTACGGCGTCTGAAATAGCTTGATCCAAACGTGACTGGGCTTCCAGCAGGTTGATGCGGTCGCCCACGCCTAGGTCATAGGCACGCTGCGCTTGGCGAACCTGCAGTTCCAGCGACGCTTGCTGAGACTCTAATAAGCCGAGGCGCTGAGAGGCTAAATAGGCTTGCACGTAAGCTTCACTCACCTGCAGCGCCAGGTCGCGCTCGACCACTGCCAGTTGAAGCTCGGCGGCATTTACTTGGGCATCGGCAACATCCATGCCGCGCCAGCGCTCTAAACTAAACAGAGGCTGCTGCAGCTGCACTTGCCAGTAGTTTTCTTCAATCTCACCGGGGCGTTGCGCTGGTTGGTCAAGGCCAAAGTCGTCGGGTGAGGTTTGAATATTGGTGGAGTCTTGCCAGAGATAGCCACCCGTGGCGCTTACTTGCGGCAACAGCTGCGAGCGCGCCATAGGGATTTCTTCCCGCGTGGCTTCCAACTCATAGCGTTGGCGCGTGAGATCAGCATCATGCTCAAGCGCCCGCCCAAACAAGGCGGGCAGCGAGGGTAACTCTGCGGGCACATTCGCGGATTGATCCAATCCCGCTAATTCTTCCATCGCCGCATTACCTGCTGGCGTGTCCTGCTGTGTATCGACGGGCTGTGCATACAACAGCGGCGACAGCAGGCTAATAGCAAGCGCGAGGGGGGCAATTTTGGCAGTTTTAATTAGCAACATCCTAGTTATTAATCCTCTCGTAGAGCGCGCGCCAGCATATCGGTGATGGGCTTGGCGATGTAGCTAGCAAAGGTGCGTTCACCTGTGCGTAGCATTACCTCTGCGGGCATACCAGAGAGTAGCTGCATCTGTTCATTCATTTGCGTGTAGCCTTCTTCGGTGACACGTACCCGCGCGCGGTAATACTGCTCCCCCGTGGCTTCGTCTTCAAAGCTGTCCGCGCTAACGTGAATAACTTCGCCATCAATCACATCGGTTAGGCGTTGATTGAAGGCGCTGAAGCGAATTTCGGCAAATTGGCCGATATGGATATTGTCGATATCACGCGTGGGAATGCGCGCTTCTACCACAAAACCTTCATCAGAGGGGACGATATCCATAATGGTGTCACCCGCGCGAATAACGGCCCCTACCGTATGCACTTGGCGGCCTACTACGGTGCCTGAGACTGGGGCGGTGACCACGGCGCGCTCTACCTGGTCTTGTAGCGAGATAATCTGCTCTTCTGCTTCGGCAATTTGCGCCTGGGCGTCGCGTAGCTGTTCGCCGACTTCTTTCTGGAACTCTTGTTGCTGGATTTCGCGCTCCATACTGTTTTCGCTAATTTGCGAACGCAGTTGGGCAATATTGGCGCGGAACTCAGCGTTGTCGCCTTCGTACTGAAGCACTTGGCGCTCTAACTCACGCAGGCGCTGATTATCGCCCAGGCCTTCACGGTAGAGCGAGCGGAAGTCTTCAGCTTCTGAACGTAATGAGCTAACGCGGCGCTTATTGACACTGATACGCTCTTCCAGCCCTTCGATCTGTTCACGCATTTGCACACTTTGCTCGTCCAGCGCTTCCAGCGTGCTTTTCAGCGACTGACGCCGGGCGGCGAACAGGCTTTGCTGAACGGCGATGACTTGCTGAACCCGCGGGTTATCGGTGTCTTGAATATCGTCGGGAATTTCCATCATTTCCGCGCCTTCTTGCTCGGCGAGCAGGCGGGCTTCCATGGCGCGGTTTATCAAATATTGAGAGCGGGCAATAGCAAGCTGCGAGCCAGCCTGGGTATCACTTAGCACGACCAGCGTGTCACCGGCTTCTACTTTGTCGCCATCTTCCACCAGCAGCTGCTCAACGATACCGCCTTCCAAGTGTTGCACGGTGCGCTTGAAAGACTCAATCGAAACGCTACCCGGCGCGACCACGGCAATAGCGAGTGAAGCCGTGGCGGACCATAAAATAAAACCGCCCAGTGCGACAAACAGAATTGCATAACCCAGCTTGCGGTAGCCTTTGTCGCTGGTTGGCAGCTTTTCACTGGCCTCCCCGTCAATCGTCATCGGCCCTTTGGGGGTGACGTCGATCTCAGATGATGGAAGGTTGCTCTTCTTTTCGTCGCTCATGACTTCTCCTCGTTACCACGGCCACCGGAGATGGCTGAGAGACGGGCAGTGCTTTGCTGACTGACTTGCTCACGCGGCTTTTTGGCAAACTGGGCGAGTACTTGGTCGCGCGGCCCAAACATACTGACTTGCCCTTCTTTCATCACCAGCAGCTTGTCCATATTCTTCAACACGCTGGTGCGATGGCTGATCACAAACAGAGTGGCGCCTTCGGCCTTCAACTGGGCGATCGACATGGCTAACGCTCGTTCACCGGCCTCGTCCAGGTTGGCGTTGGGCTCATCCAATACCACAAGCACTGGGTTGCCATACAACGCTCGTGCCAGCCCCACCCGCTGACGCTGACCACCGGAGAGCGCGCCGCTATTGGAGGAAATGACCGTGTCGTAACCGTTGGACAGTTCCAGAATCATTTCATGCACGCCGGCTTTCTTGGCGGCGTCTACTACTTTCTGCGGGTCTATGTTGCCAAAACGGGCAATGTTTTCACTGATGGTGCCGTCAAACAGTTCGATGTCTTGGGGCAGGTAACCAATATAGGGGCCAATTTCGTCACGGTTATACTGGGTAATTACCCCGCCATCCAGGCGTACATCGCCGACTTGTGAGGGCCAAATACCCAGTAGCACCCGCGCTAGCGTGGATTTACCCGCGGCGCTGGGCCCGATAATGCCCACGTGTTCGCCTTTCGGTACGCTGAAATTAATGCCGCGAATGGTCGCCATACGCGACCCTGGCGGTGCGGCGGCTACGCCTTCTAGCGCCACCACGCCTTGCGGTGCAGGCAACGACATTTTGCGCTCTTCACCGGGGATCTGCGTCAGCAGTTCATTTAAGCGCTCGTAAGCACCGCGTGCGCTGACAAAGCCTTTCCAGCCACCAATCATTTGGTCGATAGGTGCCAGTGCACGGCCCATTAGAATGGAGCCGGCAATCATCATGCCGGGGGTCATTTCGCCTTGAAGCACTAGAAACGCACCCAAGCCCAAGATCAAGGATTGGAATAGTAACCGAAGCACTTTTGAGGTGTTGGTTAAGGCGCCCGCTCGGTCGCTGGCCTGGGACTGTTTCGATAGGAATTCGTGATGACGCTTGGACCAGCGCCCCATAATGCCCGGCAACATACCCATGGCATGCAGCACTTCGGCGTTACGTAAATTGGAGTTGGCGAGGTTTTGCGCTTGGATATGTTCGCTGTTGGCTTCGGCGAGCAGCTTTTTAGTCGCTTTCTCATTGGCGATGGCCAGCCCTAGCAAAATAATGCCCGCACAGGTGGCAAACACGCCTAACCAGGGGTGGAAAATGAACAGTACGCCGAGGTAAACGGGCACCCAGGGCGCATCAAAAAAGGCAAACAGGCCGTTTCCAGTTAGGAACTGGCGCAGGCTGGTCAAGTCGCTCAGTGGTTGAGCGCTTTGGCCGCCCTGCGCTACTAAACTACGGCGGAACATGGCGCCATACAGGCGTTCGTTAATGGTGGTATCTAGTTTGTTACCAACGCGCACTAAGATGCGCGAGCGTACAAGCTCTAAGCCCCCCATGATCATAAAGAGGAACACCACCACCAGGGTGAGCATTACCAGGGTATCAACACTCTGGGTGGAGAGCACCCGATCATAAACTTGGAGCATGTATAAGGGCGGAACAAGCATCAGTAAGTTGACAAACATACTGAAAAAGCCCACCGATAAGAACGAACCTTTGCAGGCTTTCAATGCCCGTTGCAAATCCGTTGCTTCCTGTTGCTTTGCCATGAAGGGTTCACCGTTGAATCGAAGAGGCGTCAAGCGCAGAAAAAGAATGCCGCAGCATAACAGAAGAGCACCAAAGGGGGTAGGCCGCTTAACCGCCCTTTAGGACGACCTAAAGCGCAACAATATACACCCAACCACTTGAAAGCTATATGAAAGCATCATCCATGACCCCTCTGGCGGTAGACTAACCGCAATGGAGCAGAAACAAACGAACACCAGCTGGTATGCCGTTCATTGCAAGGGTGGGGAGTCCTTTCATGCCGCTGAAAATTTAGCCAACCAGGGATTTGAAATCTTTCACCCTACGCTCCGTTTGCGCTAAAAGCGCCAAGGCCGTTTGCAGTGGATAACAGAGCCCCTCTCCCCTATTACCTGTTTACTACGCCTTAACCAAGCCAATAGTGATTGGCGCCCCATTCGCTCAACACGTGGGGGGCACTAAACTGGTCAGCTTTTCAGCTTTGACCTTACGCCTGCCAAGGTGGCCGATGAGTTCATCGCCGCCTTACAGGACCACACCCAGCACGCTGCCCCACCTGAGAACTAATACCTAGTGATACGGCTCGGCGAAACGGTGAATGTAGACACCGGTCCCTTTGCAGGCACAGAAGCCGTCTTCAGCAAGGCGCTATTCAACCAAAAAAAAGCGAAGAGAAGGCCATGGTGCTTATTTACTTGGCGAAGATATTGATTTCCATGGTCTGCGCCATGCCGCTGTATCCTGGACGCTGCTGAGGTTGCATGCTGCGCAGCACGACGATTTCAGGGATTCGCTTCAGCATTGTCATCATTGGATGTTTCAGCCGATGTCTTTGCGAGATACTTTGAGATACTTCTGTGGCGCCGAGAGGCACGACACGCTTAAAAGAGGCTCTTTATTGTTGCATGTTGCCAAGTGGATCGGGCATCGAGAGCCAAGCACGTTACTGCGGCACTATGCGCATACGCTAGGGCTGATTCATAGCCATGTGCTGGCACCCAAATAAGGCGCATTTTCCACACTGGATGTTTAAACCGGAAGGTTTGGAGGCGCTATTGCGCCATGTCTGCGGGGCCGAAGGGGAAGATGCCATCGCCACTAGCGTATCAAGCATCATGCCAATGCGTAGGTTGCTCGGCTGTTTTAATCAAAGCCTCTGATACTGAAATGTTAAGTGCACCGAACCGAACACACAAGAGCCGCAGGACACTCCGCGCAATTCGACAGAGCGACACTCTAACAACAACTATGATGATCGACCTAAACCCTGAGGCTCTGGCTGCATGGCAGGCAAACATCTAAAAAATCCGCAGCATTCTATCCATCAATAAGATAAAGCCCAGCGACCGGCTGGGCTTTATGATGTTTGACGACTTTTTAAACGTAGCTAATTTTTAAACGTAGCTAAGACACACAAGTTTCTACAAGCTGAGCCATTTAATCTTGAGTTCCAGAATAAAGTTCTAAGTAGCGGTTTTTGGAGGGTAGTAGATGCTGGCGACACAGCTCAGACAGGCGTTCGCGGTCTTCGTCGCGAATGGCGTCAATCATCAACTGGTGTTCATTTCTGGCTTGAGCTAGAGCATCGCGATCCGTAATCGCGATGAAGCGGATGCCATGCGCCTTCTGAGCGAATTCATTAATGGTAGCGTACAAGTATTCATTCCCGCAGGCTCTGAATAAGGTGCGGTGAAAAGCGATGTTCATATGAAACACCTGCCTAAGGTTGTGAGCGTCCACAGCTTCGCTGTGACACTGATGAACCTCCTCAAGCTCTGTAAGCCATTCCTGCGGAGCCGGCAATGGCAGCCTACTGACTGCCGCTAGTTCGAGAATCTCGCGCATAGCGTAGATATCCTCGACCTCTTCCGGCGGATAGCTCCTGACGAAAGCACCTCTGTTTTTGATGCGCTCAGTTAAACCGATGGTATCGAGTTGGAAGAGAGCCTGGCGAACAACGTGTCGTTTGCAGTCGAAGCGCTCCATCATGGCCTCTTCGACCAGCCGCTCACGCGGGTGCAATCGGCCGAGCACAATATCCTCTTCTACAGCGCTCACGATGTCATCGACACCATTTGCAGATGTAGCGGATTTAGTCACGGCGCCACTTGCGGTGAGCGGCTGGACAGTTCGGTTCATGATGGCTTTCTCAGCATTCATTGCAGTGCACAAGGAAAGTAAGTGTATCAAAATCGCTTTCAGGCTTCATGCTGTCTCGGTATCCGGCACGTAGGTTCAGGTCGGCAAGCGCGAAAATCGCAGCCCTCCTCGGCTTGAAGGATTTGCTCCATAAACAGGCGTCGATAGCCCAATAGGGGTGCCCCGCCCTCCTCACCCTTGAAGGCTTGGCGTCGAGCATCAAGCTCATTGTTATCCACTTCTAGGTTCAACTGATTGTTAGCAACATCCAGCGATATGAAATCGCCATCGCGCACCAACCCAAGTGGGCCGCCCTCAGCGGATTCTGGGGAGACGTGGAGCACGATAGTGCCTGCCGCAGTGCCACTCATGCGTCCGTCGGAAATGCGCACCATATCTTTGACGCCTTGAGCGGCGAGTTTCTTGGGAATCGGGATGTATCCCGCTTCGGGCATACCCGGTGCTCCCTTGGGACCGATATTCTGTAGTACTAGCACGTCATCAGCTTGCACATCCAGATCTGGATCATCGATGCGGTTCGCCAGGTCTTCTAGCCCCGTAAACACGACAGCACGACCGCGATGTGTCATAAGTTCGGTCGAGGCGGCTGACTGCTTAATAATGGCGCCGGACGGTGCCAAGTTGCCACGCAATACGGCTATGCCCCCCTGAGCGTAGACCGGGCTGTGCATGGGCCGCACGACTTTTTGGTCGATGAGATGGACGGCGGCATCGATATTTTCACCCAGGGTATGGCCATTGATGGTCATGGCGTTCAAGTGTAACAACGGTTTTAACTCACGTAGCAAGGTGGGCAGGCCGCCTGCTCGATGCAAATCTTCCATGTACCCTTCTCCTGATGGCTTGAGATCCATCAGTACAGGGGTTTCCTGGCTCATTCGGTCAAATGCCTCAAGATCAATGTCGATGCCCAAGCGCCCTGCGATAGCGGTCAGATGAATCAAGGCATTAGTGGAGCCGCCTAAGGAGAGCAGTACACGCAGGGCATTCTCGAAAGCTTCAGGGGTGAGAATTTGATCTGGAGTAACGCCTGCGTGGGCAAGCGCGACGGCTTGGGCGCCTGACTGCTCGGCAATGCGTTGCCGGTCAGCGTAGACGGCCGGGGCGGTGGCGCTATTGGGCAGCATTATTCCCAGTGTCTCGGCTAGGCAGGCCATGGTGCTTGCGGTGCCCATTACCGAGCAAGTACCCACGGTAGGGACCAGCTTGTCGTTGACTTCGTTAATTTCCGCTTCGTCGATGTCATTACCACGGTAGGAGGCCCAGTAACGGCGACAATCAGTGCAGGCTCCTACGCGCGTACCACGGTGTGAGCCTGCAAGCATGGGCCCGGTAACGACTTGAACTGTCGGAACACCGGCGCTAGCGGCGGCCATCAGCTGTGCGGGTACGGTTTTATCGCAACCGCCGATCAGTACCACGGCATCCATCGGCTGGGCACGAATCATCTCCTCCGTATCCAATGCCATAAGGTTACGCAGGTACATGCTGGTGGGGTTAGCGAAAGATTCATGAAGGGTAATGGTGGGAAAGTCTACCGGTAACCCGCCAGCGAGCATGACGCCACGCTTAACGCTCTCGACCAATCCAGGCACATTGCCATGACAGGCATTGTAGCCACTGTAGGTATTGGCAATCCCAATGACCGGACGCGAGAGTGCATCATCCGTATAACCCATGCCCTTGATGAAGGCCTTGCGCAGAAAGAGCGAAAAGTCTGCATCACCATAGTTGGTTAGTCGATTGGACATGCCCAAGGTAGGGCCTTCAGATGTCGATTCATGACGCTCTTTGCCGTTGCTATTGTTTTTAAAGTTCTGGCTCATTGCGGTTTCCTCTATTTTGTTCGCGGTTTCTCGGAGGGGTCCGTAAAGACGGTTCTTGATCATTAGGCTAGGCGGTATAAATCTAGCTGGCAAGATTATTAATAATATTATTGACAATATTATTGATATGCAACTACGTTGGATAGTGCAAGCACGCCTTGCGCAACCATGTGCATCACAACGACAAACAGCACTTGAGGAAATAACAATGCAAATCCGTAGCATTTACACAGCGTCCCTACTATCCGCCCTGATGCTTTCAGGCGCCGCTCAGGCGGAGTATTCAGCAGCCGATGAGATTAAGGTGCTTCAAGGATTTAAGGCAGGTGGAGGTAGCGATACCTTGGCTCAGTTGACCCAACCATTTTTGCGAGAATCCCTGGGCGTGGAATTTATTAATGAATACATTCCCGGCGCCACAGGCGCGATTGCCTGGACCCGCCTAACCCAACAGTCGGCAAATGATGGCAGCGTCATTAGCATCACCAATACCCCGATGCTTATGACGAACTACATCATGAATGACGCTATTAATTACTCAATCGACGAGCTTACACCCATCGCCAACGTGGTAACCGACCCAGGCGTTATCGTGGTGCCGGAAGACAGCCCCTATCAAACAGTGGAAGATTTTCTCGCTGCTGCCGAGGAACGCCCGGGCCAGATTACGGTGGCAAACTCAGGCGTCGGTGGAGATGACTTTTTCTCGACCATCATGATTGAGAAGGCAACGGGGCTGTCCTTCCAAAAAGTCCCTTTCCAGGGCGATGGGCCCTCCGCAACAGCAGCCTTGGGAAGCAAGGTCGACGCCAGTTTCAATAACCTTGGTAATGTCTATGGCCACATCCAGTCGGGCAGCCTGCGCCCTCTCGCCGTCTTCACCAAAGAGCGTCTGGATATCCTGCCTGATGTGCCCACCATGATTGAGAAAGATATTAATGTCGTGGCTGGCTCTTCACGCGGTTACAGCGCACCCGCAGACATTCCTGATGAAGCACGCGATGAGCTTATTGCTGCCTTTGAAGCCCTAAAAGATAACGAGGAGTTCCAGCAGACGGCTCAGGAACGTGCCATGAATCTCGACATCCAGACCGGTGACGACTACGGCCAGATGATGCAGGACATGGAAGGCCAATTCGAAGAGATCTGGGCTGATGTCAAAGATGAGGTCAACCAGTAAGTCGTTGCACCGGCAGAGGGAAATGGCGAATCGACAAAGGGGTATGAAATGAACATAAGTCGTCTGGTCTTGGGTTTTTTTGCCATTGGCATTGCAGCGACCTTTTATATCACTGCGATGGGCTATCCCGCTAAGGCGGCGAACATGCCCCTTATCTATTCGGTTGTTGTGGCCTTATTAGGAGCTGCGATGGTGGGTCAGGAGGTATTTAGTATCCGGCGGCGTCGCCAGATGTCGGCTGATGGAGCAGCAACCTCTACTCATAATGCCCTTTCGGAGGAGGCAACCGTGAACGGTCAGGCTAGGCGCCGCAAGCCATGGAAGGCCATGCTGACCTTCCTGCTGGCCGCGGCCTACCTTTATAGCATTTCGATATTGGGGTACCTGATCGCCACTGTTGGCTTCATGGTCGTGGCATTGGCGATGATCGGGCATGTTTCATGGCGCTTCGCCGCCATAGGCATCGTGCTGCTGATCACGGTGGTATGTGCGGTTTTCATTGGCTTTCTGGGCCTACCTGTCCCCCTACTGCCGCCCCAATTTTCCTCATAACGACAATTAGAGCACTTCTTGTCCCCGGTTCGTATTGCTTAGCAAGCAATAATAACGTGCTGGGGGTGGGTGCCTGACGCAGGCTTCTGGAGTCTAGTCATATGGATAATCTTGTTTTGGTGGGCCTGACCAACGTCATGTCGTTCACCAACATTGCCCTGATCCTGGGCGGTACCCTCCTGGGGCTGTTCGTGGGTGCCATGCCAGGGCTCTCAGCGACCATGGCGCTGGCGCTGCTATTACCCCTCACCTTTGGCATGGACCCCGCGTCGGGTCTTAGCATGTTGGCCTCACTCTATGTGGGCGCCTCCTACGGTGGCTCAATCGCCGCTATTTTGTTGAAGACGCCCGGCACCCCCTCGGCCGCAGCGACAGTTCTCGATGGATTCCCGCTATCGCAACAGGGCCAGGCCGGGAGAGCGTTAGGTGTGTCGCTCTTCGCTTCTTTTATCGGTGGCCTTTTGAGTGGCATCGCATTGCTCACTGCGGCGCCGTTACTTGGCGTATTGGTGCTCAAGTTTGGCCCTATCGAGCTGTTTGCGATCGCCGTATTGGGCATCACCATCATTGGATCGTTATCACAAGGTTCGGTAATCAGTGGTCTGCTCTCGGGCACCTTGGGTCTACTGTTGAGCACGGTAGGCATGGATCTGATCACCGGCACGCCACGGATGACTTTCGATGTCATTAACTTGTTCTCGGGTATCGAGTTTACCGTAGCGCTTATCGGTCTGTTCTCGATCCCACAGGCGTTGATATTGATCGAGAATGCCCATGGTGCCCAGAAGGTGGCAAGCAAAATCACCGATAGGTTGATTCCACCGCTCGCTGAGATACGCCGCTTGTTACCCAATATCTTCCGTTCCAGTGGCATCGGCATCATTACCGGCCTCATACCGGGTACCGGCGGTGATACTGCCAGTTGGTTCGCTTACAACGAAGCCAAACGCTTTGCCAAAGATAAGAGCCGCTTTGGCAAGGGGGACATCGCTGGGGTGGCGGCACCTGAAGCGGCTAACAATGCGGTAGTGGGCGGTGCTTTGATACCCACTATTGCCTTGGGCATTCCTGGCAGTTCCTCTACCGCCATTCTGCTCGGTGCGCTAATGGTCCAGGGTATTCTACCGGGGCCTAACCTGCTCACGGACTATGGAGATGTCACTTATACCCTGATCTGGGCGGTGATTATTGCCAACATTGGCCTACTGCTAGTGGGGCTGCTGTTTACCCGACTCTGCGTAAGTGTGACACGTGTACCAGACAGCTTTGTGGCTTGCTCAATCATTACGCTGTGCGTGATTGGCGCCTTTGCTATCAATAACAGCTTGTTTGAGGTTGGGTTGATGCTGGGCTTCGGTCTGTTTGGCTATTGGATGAATAAAGCAGGTGTGTCACCAGCACCAATGGTAATCGGTTTGATTCTCGGCCCAGTCATGGAGACCAGTTACCAGCAATCGATGCTAATCGGGCAAGGCAACTTGAGCATCTTTTTGACCAGCCCTATCGCTGTCGTGCTTCTCTGCATTGCCGCCCTCTCAGTACTCCAAGCGACACCCTTCTTCCGCTGGGTGCGGTCTGCACTGCGCCCACGAACTCAGACCGAATAACCCCCACACTTAATTCGAGGATTCATCATGACAACGATAACCGAAGTGCGTGCTCGAACGGTCAATGTACCGCTGGATAACCCCACTAGCTTTTCCAATCGTCAGGTACTCAAGCGTGATTATGTGCTCGTCGAAGTGGTTGGCGATGATGGCCATATAGGCATTGGATTTTGCTATGGCGGCAACAATGCTGGCTCACTAGTAGCTAATGCAGTAAGGGAGCTATTGAAGCCGGTGCTGTTGGGGGCGGACGCTCATGCCACCGAAGCACTGTGGCAGGCAATGTACCAGGAATCGCTGCTGCATGGTCGCAGCGGTTCGGTAATGCGCGCCATCAGCATTCTGGATACAGCGTTATGGGATCGTAACGCCCGCGCCGCAAACCTACCGCTCTATAAGTATTTGGGCGCCAGCGATACCCACAGCGTGCCGGCTTATGCCAGTGGGGGCTACTACCTGGACGGCAAAACTCCCGCGATGCTTGGTGAAGAAATGGCCGGCTACGTAGCAAAGGGCTTCACCGCAGTGAAGATGAAAGTGGGCCGAGAAGATTTGGCTGGAGAGGAGGCACGTTTGGCGGCGGTGCGTGAGGCAGTGGGTCCTAATGTGCAAGTGATGATGGACGCCAACAATGCCTGGCGTGATCTGCCGTCGGCACTGGCCTTTATGCGAATGGCCGAGCCCTATAATCCGTTCTGGATCGAGGAGCCTTTCAGTCCTGATGACATCGACAATCATCGCCGCTTGGCGGAGCGCACCCCAGTTCCGGTGGCCACCGGCGAAATTGAAGCAGGCCGCTGGCGTTTCAAGGAGCTGCTGGACAAAGAAGCCGCCATGATTTTGCAGACCGATGCGGCGGTTTGTGGAGGCATCACAGAGTTTCGGCGTATCGCCGCAACGGCTGCCAGCTATGGAGTGGATATTTATCCGCACTGGTTCCACGACTTGCATATCCACCTGGTGGCATCGGCGCCCAACGTAAAAATGGTTGAGTTCTTTGCCGACGATCAGGTGCTTAACTTCAGGCGGCTTGTGGATACGCAGTTAGAGTTTGCCGACGGGCATCTGCTGCTGCCCACCGCTCCTGGCCTTGGCTTCGGATTTGATCAGGCTGCGCTTGAGCGCTACGCCATCGAGCCTTGGCACTAATTGAATAATAAACAATAAGGAGAAAGTCATGTCACAATTGAGTGGAGACGTCTGGTCACCCGTCATTACCCCCTTTGGCGCCGACTTGGCGCCGGATACCCAACGTTTTGTAGCGCATTGCCAGTGGCTGGCTTCAAATGGCGTTGGCTTGGCCGTGTTCGGTACCAATTCCGAGGCCAATTCAATGACAGTGTCTGAAAAGCAGACGCTGTTAAAAGCGCTGGTGGATGGCGGTGTCGATCCCTCCAGGATTATGCCCGGCACCGGGAGCTGTACAATTGATGATTGCGTGGCGCTGACACGCGAGGCGGTGGACGCTGGCTGTGCCGGTGTGCTGATGCTACCGCCTTTCTATTATAAGGGCGTTAGCGACGAAGGCTTGTTTCGCTACTACAGCGAGGTGATCAACCGTGTCGCAAATTCGCGCCTACGGATCTACCTCTACCATATCCCACCTGTCACTCATGTCCCGCTCTCGTTTGAACTGATCGAGCGTTTACGTGACGCTTTCCCGGGCATTATTGCCGGCATCAAGGACAGCGGCGGAGACTGGGCACACACCCAAGCCTTAATAGAGCGCTTTGGTGGGGAAGATTTTGCTGTGTATGCCGGCAGCGAACGATACCTGCTGGATACCCTTCGGGCAGGGGGTGCTGGCTGCATTAGTGCCACTGCCAATGTCAATCCGGCGGCCATCGTTGAGGTGGCAAGGCATTGGCAGGCGGACGATGCCGACGAGCGTCAACAGCGCCTTAACGTTGTGCGTGACCTGTTTGAACAGTACCCACTGATCCCTGCCATGAAGGCGGCAACAGCTTATTTCTCAGGAAAAGACGCTTGGCGGCGTGTGCGACCGCCCTTAGTGGAGCTGGAGGAGCAGCGTGCGTCTGAACTCGTGTCTTCGCTTAAAGCGACAGGATTTCAGATGGAAGGCGTAGATGAGGCGAACCATGGCTGAGCAATTAAAATCGTGGCGTATTGTCGCCGTACGACGGCTCAGTGAGGCTCAGCTTGAGGCGCTTTCCGAGGTTGCCGAGGTCGACTACTTCGAGGACGTGGACGAATCAAACCGCGCTGACTTTATGGCAGCGCTTTCCAAGGCTCATGGCCTAATTGGCGGCAAGCTGGAACTCAACGAGGCAATGTTGGCCGAGGCACCAGCGCTACAAGTGGTTTCCACCATTTCAGTGGGTTATGACCACCTGCCTCTTGAGGCACTTAACCGGCGCGGCATTCTGCTCTGCAATACGCCCGATGTGCTGACTGAAACCACCGCCGATACGGCATTTGCGTTAATCATGGCGACCCAGCGTCGGCTAGTCGAACTAGCCAACCTGGTTCGTGAGGGTGGCTGGCGTGCACATATCGGTGCCGAGCACTTCGGAGTGGATGTACACAGCAAAACCCTCGGCATTGTGGGTGCAGGCCGTATTGGTGCGGCGATTGCCCGGCGTGGGGCGCTGGGTTTTGGCATGCCTATCCTCTACACAGCCTCTTCCTCTAAACCTGCCCTTGAACAGCACTTAGGGGCGCAAAGGCGAGAGCTAAATGACCTGTTAACCGAAGCGGATATCGTCTGCATTAGCGTGCCCTACAACAACGATACACATCACTTAATTGACGCCGATGCCCTAGCACGCATGAAACCGACGGCTGCCCTAATCAATATAGCGAGAGGTAAAGTGGTCGACGAGCCAGCACTGATCGAGGCACTCCACTCCGGCCAAATACGTGCCGCTGGACTAGACGTATTCGCCGAAGAACCTCTCCCATCCAGTTCGCCCCCTCTGTCAGCCTAGTTGTCCGGTTGGCGATATCGCCTAAATCTAATCCAGAGGGAGCGGCATGGAGCCCTTGTGCCACGTTATTCTGCAGAGCGTAAAGCAGCCGTCCTGAAGAAGT